>NZ_LZIZ01000018.1:0-18077 GCF_001666915.1 Mycobacterium sp. E3339
ACGGTCTGGGCGTGCACCTCAAAGCGGCCCGCCATCGCCCGCATCTCGTGCGGGTCGGTCATAAAACGAGTTGCCATGTTGCCTTTCTCCTTTTCCTTCAAGTTTCGGTGTCGAAGTTCTAACAGTTGAAATTGATGCGGTGGTAGCCGCGTTGTGGATAGATTACGGCCTACCGGTTAACTGATCGCCTCAAACGGGTGACATGTACCCCCTTAATTCCCGTACCGGTTTTCCCGACATCAGACGACAACCTGCTTGGGCATGACGATCGGCTTGAAGCCGTACCGCGGTCCGGCGCCGTAGGCGCCGGCGCCCTTGGCCGCCGCAGCCATGCCCGGCATCCCGGGCATCGCCGCGACCGGCTCCGCCTCGGCCGCGGCCGTCCACCCCGAGCCCTCGAGGGGAGCGGTGGAGGAGGCCAACGACGCGGGGGCGGCCGCATTCCAACCGGCCGGCACCGACAGGCCGCCGACGGCGGAGGCCTCGCCCAGGGCGGCCGATGCGCCCGCGCCCGACACCGAGCCCACCATGGTGCCCGGAATCATTCCACCGGCGAGCGGCGTGACGGAGTCGGTGAGCGCGAACGGGATCGACGGCACCGAACCCAGCGTGTGGCCCAGGGAGACCGCGGTCGGGATGGTGTTGCACACCCACCATGCCGCGGTGTTCACCGCGCCGTTGATGCCGTTGAGCACCGACGGCGTGCCGAGGAAGTTGTCGATCGAGCCCAGAATGCCGTTGGTCGTGAACGGGAGGCTGGGCGCGGCCGCCGCCGCGGGAGCCGCCAGTGCCTGGGCCGTGCCGGCCGTCGAGTCCGCGGCCAGCGCGGTGCTGCTCGCGGCCGCGGCGGTCGCGGGGTTGGTGGTCGACGTAAGCGGAGTCACCGGGGTGAGAACCCCGGCGGCCGCGGAGGCGGCCTGGTAGGCGGCCATCATGGCGGCGTCCTGCGCCCACATGGCGGCGTACTGCGCCTCGGTCGCGGCGATCGCGGCCGAGTTGATGCCCAGGAAGTTGGTGGCCACGAGCGTCGCCAGCAGCGTCCGGTTGGCCGCGATCACCGGCGGCGGCACCGTCGCCGCGAACGCGGCCTCGTAAGCGGCCGCCGAGGCCATGGCCTGCGCGCTCGCCTGCTCGAGCGTCGCCGACGTCTCGGTCAGGTAGGCGATGATGGGCTGGGCCGCGGCCGCGGCCGCAGCCGAGCCGCCGCCCGTCCACTGCTCGCTGGTCAGCAACGAAATGATCGACTCCCACTGGGTCGCCGTGGTGCTCACCTCGGCGGCCAGGTTGGCGTACGCCGTTGCGGCGGCCATCAGCGGCGCGGCGCCCGCGCCGGCGTACATGAGGGAGGAGGTGATTTCCGGCGGAATTGCTGCAAAGTCAAGAACCATTTGTGTTTCCCGCTCCTTTTGTCTGTAGGGATTTGAAGTTTTAGACGGCCGTGGGCTTGGGCATGACGATCGGCTTGACGCCGTAGCGCGGTGCACCGAAGCCGGCGCTGTTGCGCGCGGCCGCGCCCATTCCCGGCATCCCCGGGATGATCCCGCCCGTGCCGGCCTGCGGCGCGGCGGCGGTCCAGCCGACCGTCTCGAGCGGCGCCGCGCTGGTGCCCACCACCGGGGTGGCCGGGGCGGCCCACGTCGGCGGCACCGAGAGCTTGCCGACCAGGCTCGCCTGGCCCGCCGCGGCCATTGGCGCCGCGCCGATCCCGGCCATACCGCCGCCTGCCATCGGCGCGGTCGTGTCGGCCAGGCCCGCCGCGTCGGCCGCCTCGCCGGCGGCGTCGGCGGCGGAGGTGTCGAGCAGACCGCCACCGGCCAGACCCAGGAGGTCGGAACCGGCCGAGGCCCAGTTGCCGCCGCCGATGTTGAAGAGGTTGGCGGTGTTGCTCGAGAGGCCGAAGATCCCGCCGAGCATTTGCGGGTTGGTGCCGTTGCCGGTGCTACCGAGCAGGTATGCCAACCAGTCCAGCGGGGTGTTCGACGGCGCGGCGGCAGCGGCGGCGGCCGGAGACGCGGCGCTCGACAGCGTGGCCTGGGCCGCGTTGATGGCCTCGGTGTCCCCGTAGCTGCCGGAGCTGATGCCCAGGGTCTGGGCGTAGTTCTCGAGCAGCGTTTGCGCCTCGGTGGCGATCGCCTGGTACTGGGTGCCGTACGCCGAGAAGATCGCGGCCTGCTGGGCCGACACCGGGTCGGCGGCGGCCGGAGCGATGACCGTGGTCGCCGCCGCGGCGCCCGCGTTCTGCGCGGCCAGGTTGGTGTTGATCCCCGACAGCAGCTGCTCGGCAGCGAGCATCTCTTCGGTCTGTGTTGTCAGAAATGCCATCGATTGCTCCTAATGTTGGAACGAGTCGACCCCCATGTGTTGGTCGACCTGTGTGTTCGCGTAACGGCCCCTGTGCGTTGGCGTAACACTAACGACCCACGACTCCACGGTCCCGACCGAAAGCGCCAGCGTGACAGCCGTTTACGGCTTTTTAACGATGAAGTCGGTAGTTTTAACACGGTCCTGCCGCGCGACATAGTGATGTGATCTGTCATCTGCCGGAAAGCCGGGGTTAATGCGCGCGGGCGCGGATCCTAACCGACGGCACCCGGTACCGCACGTCGGGCATTTCGCCTAATCGAGCGGGGTGCGATGTCCCCGGGCTCGCGCATGCGCGCTAGATTCGCCGCCGAGCCCCCATAGCCCAATTGGCAGAGGCAGCGGACTTAAAATCCGCCCAGTGTCGGTTCGAGTCCGACTGGGGGCACCGGCGAATGTGCAGGCAGGTAGCGCATGGAGGCCGTCGGGCAGCGGTGGCCCTGAAAGTCCGAGCCCCGGGTCAGCGCCGCACCGTCACTCACGATCCGCTCACGCCCATGAGGTGATCATCTCATGTTGGCCAGCCGGGGCCAACGCGACGACGACGTAACGATTTGGGATCGGTAGTCAGTCGGCCCGCATCTACTTATCGCACGCGCCGCCACCAGGTGGCGCATCCCGCGTAGGCAGGAAACGAAAGGAGCCGGCCATAAACACCACCGTCGCTACCCGTTACGCAGCCCCTTCGACTACTCGTCGAACCCGCACGGCCGGCCTGTACGCATTGAAGCCGTGGTTCACCGCAAGGCTGGCCCCGATCGTCGACATTGCGGTGGCTCGGCGAGTGTCTCCGGACCTCTTCACCGCCGCCGGTGTCGCCGCGGCCGGTGCCGCCGGAACCGCCATCGCGTTCGGCTGGTGGCCGCTGGCGGCGGTCTTCATGGTGATCCGGCTGGCCGGCGCCAACCTTGACGGAGCGGTCGCCCGAGCGCGTCGCGTGAGCCGGCCGTGGGGCTTCGTGGTCAACGAACTCGGCGACCGCACCGCAGACCTGCTCGGCTTCGCGGGCCTGGCGGTCTGGGCTGCGCGGCAGCACGGCTCCGGATTGCACTGGTTGTCCTGGCCCGTGCTTCAGGTTCTGCTGGCCGCGCTAGCCGCCACGCTGCCGACCTTCGCGTCGCTGGCCGTCGCCGCGGCGGGCCTCACGCGCCGCAACGGCGGACCGCTCGGCAAGACCGAACGCTGCCTGTTCCTCGTGCTGGCCACGGCCTTTCCCATCGCCATGCCGATCCTGCTGGCGCAGTTGGTGAACGGATCGCTGCTCACCACCGTCCTGCGGCTGCGGGCCGCGCATCGCGAGTTGAAGACGCGGCGCGCGCACGAAACGCCGGTCGAAACGACCGAGCGCCTCGCGCTGTTCGAGCAGTTCGACGCGATCACGCAGCCGTTCATCGTGACTCACCAGCGGTTCGACGCCGTCACGCTGCCCATGGCGCAGGTGGCCGCATGACCATCAATCGGATTGCGAGCGCCCTTCGCCACTGGCTGTGGCGGACGGTGTGCGCCGTCTCCGGCGGCCTCGCCGTGACCGGGCGATGGGACGTCGAGGGCGGCTGCATCGTCGTCGCCAATCACGCCTCGCACGCCGACACCGCGGTGCTGGTGGCGGCGTTGCCGTCCTCAGCTCGCCCGGTCTTCGGCGCGGCGGCCGATTACTGGTTCGACGTGCCGGTGCGACGCTTCATCGCGACCTCGCTGATCGGAATACTGCCGGTGCGACGCTCGGGCGACGGCAACTACGACGCGCTGTTTGCGGCCGTCGGCCCGGCGCTGCGCGCGGGACGGACCGTCGTCATCTATCCCGAGGGAACGCGGTCCACAGACGGCACCATCGGCGAATTCCGTTACGGCGCAATACGTCTAGCACGAGACTGCGGGGTGCCCATCGTTCCGGTGGCGATCGTGGGGACTGCCGAGGTGCTACCGAAGGACGGAAGCTTCTCGCCCGGCCCGATGGAGGTACGCCTCGGAACGCCTGTCGATCCCCACACCACCTCCGCATCGCAACTGCGGTCGCGGGTGCTGGCACTGCGGGGCGACGTCGTGGCCGATGACCGCTTCGCGCTGGCGTCGTAGAGCCGGCGGCCCACAATGTCACTCGTCGAGCACTGGTTGCCTCGTCTCGATCGGCGGATGTCGCTCAACATCGACCTGGGTCCGCTGCACGTTCACATGTATTCGCGGGCTGTGTTCCTGATGTGGGTCACGGTGGCGATCCTCGCGGTCGCGGGCATCGCCGTCGTGCTCTCGCGCAAGCAGGAGTTGGTCCAGAAGTGGCGCACCTGGGTGCTGATCGCACCGGCTGTCGGGCTCCCCGTCTGGGCCGGCCACGGCACGGCGGCGGGGTTGGCCGCGGCACTGGCTGTCGTCGCGGTGATCGAGTACGCGCGACTGGTCAAGCTCGGCCGCGCCGACACCTACGTGCTCGTGGTCCTGGCCGTGGCATACCCGATCGCGGCGTGGCTGCGCCCCACGCTTCTCCAGTTCGCGCCGATCGTCGTGCTGCTGTGCGTGGTGCCCTCCGTCCTCGAGGGCGACGTCGAGAACGGCGCCAGGCGGGCCGCGTCCGCCGCGTTCGCGTCGGTGTGGATCTGCTGGTCGCTTTCCCACCTCGTCATGGTGGGGGCGGACGCGTATCTGTTGTGCTTCGCCGTCGCGGCCACCGACGTCGCGGCCTGGTGTGGCGGAAAAGGGTTGCGCCGCATGCGATGGGCGCGCAGGCCGCTGTCCCCGCTGAGTCCCAACAAGACCATCGGCGGGATGGTCGGCGCCATTGCCGGCGCGTTCGTAATCCTCACGCTCCTGGGCACCATCTCCGTCGGCCTGCTCATCGCCGTCTCCATCGGCGGTCTGTTCGGGGACCTGCTCGAGTCCATGCTCAAGCGACAGGCCCAGGTCAAGGACGCCGGTGGCTGGCTGCCCGGGTTCGGCGGCCTACTCGACCGCATCGATTCACTGCTCGTTGTCCTCCCACTCGCGTACTTCCTCGGATGAGAGATCTCGATGAATAACGACAAGCCCACGCTGCCGATCACCCTGCGTAACCGGACCGACGACGCCACGGATATGCGTGCCCGTTGGCGATTCCCGGCAACACCGTTCGGGTCGATCCCGATAGGTCCGAGCGTCGACCGGGAGAATCGCGTCCGGCCCGCGGCGACCGATGGCCTGCAGATGCGGGATGTCACCCTCTGCGTAGACGGCAAAACAGTTCTCCTGGAACGGGTTTCGTTCACGGCGCGCCCCGGCACCCTGACCGCCGTGATCGGTCCATCGGGCGCGGGCAAGTCGACGCTGGCCAAGGTCGCCGCCGGGGCGCAGCGGCCGACCGGCGGGACGGTGGCTTTCCAGGAGAGGGCCGTGCACGCCATGCGCGGCGAGATCGGGATGGTGCCCCAGGACGATCTGGTGCACGGCCGACTCACCGTCGCACAGGCGCTGCGGTTCGCGGCGGAACTCCGAATGCCCGCCGACACCACCGCAGCCGAACGCGGGCGGGTGATCAGCACGGTGCTCTCCGAACTCGAGCTCTCGCCGCACGCCGACACCCGCATCGACAAGTTGTCGGGCGGCCAGCGTAAGCGCGTGTCGGTGGCGGTCGAATTGCTGACCGGCCCTGACCTATTGGTGCTCGACGAACCGACGACGGGGCTGGATCCGGCCCTGGACCGCTCGGTGATGGCGATGCTGCGCCGGTTGGCCGACGCGGGCCGCGTGGTCGTGGTGGTGACGCACTCGTTGACGTTCCTGGACATGTGCGACCAAGTGCTGTTGCTCGCGCCCGGCGGCAAGACGGTTTTCTGTGGCCCACCCGATCGGCTCAGTTCCTATCTGGGAGCGTCGGATTGGGCCGACATCTTCACGAAGGTATGCGCCGATCCGAACGGTCTGCACCGACGGTTCATGCAGGCCCGAGGGGCCGAGTCCGCGGACACCGGGTGCCGCGCCGCGCCGGTGCAGCCGACGTGGCAACCGCCCCGGCTGGGCGTGTGGCGCCAAACGTCGACGCTCGCACGCCGCCAGGTGCGGTTGCTTGCGGCGAACCGGGGTTACCTCGCCTTTCTCGCGGTGTTGCCGTTCGTCGTCGGCCTGCTGCCGTTGACCGTCACGGGCCATGCGGGCCTGAGCCACCTGCCGGCGCCTGGCGCACCGCCGTTCGAAGCCAAGCACATCGTCGCGTTGACGAGCTTCGCGGCGATCCTAATGGGAACCACACTCACCGTCCGCGATCTCGTCGGCGAACGCGCCGTCTTCCGGCGCGAGCGGGCGGCGGGATTGTCGGCGTCGGCATACCTGCTGGCGAAAACGACCGTCTTCGGCGCGGTCGCGGTGCTGCAATCCGCGATACTCGTCCTGATCGTCACGGCGCCTTCGATCGGCAAGCCTGGCCCGTCGAGTGCGGTGGTCTTGGGCAGCCCGACCTTCGAGTTGTTCGTCGGCGTCGCGGCGACGTGCGTGGTGGCCGTCGTTCTCGGGCTTGCGCTTTCGGCTCTCGCGCGCACCGGCGACCAGGTCATCGTGCTGTTGGCGATGACCCTGATGGCGCAACTGGTGCTCGCGGGCGGTTTCATCCCGGTGACCGGCCGACCGCTGATGGAGGCCCTTGCCTGGCTGACTCCCGGACGATGGGGGTTCGCGGCCACTGCGTCGACGGCCGATCTGACCAAGCTGGTGGCGGGGGTTGCGAACGAGTCGCTCTGGCGGCACTCCAGCTCGGCATGGCTCATGAACATGGCCATGTTGGCAGTGCTTGCCGCGCTCTTCGCGGGCATCGCGCGGTGGCGCCTACGCCGTTGAGGCACCTCGCTGCCGGGCTAGAGCCTTTGTGCCCTGTCTAGCCGGCGCCGCCGGAACGAAGATCACCATGCACGGGTTTAGGAGGCGTGGTGATCAAGCAAGCCATGGTGGGCGCTGCGGCGGTGCTTCTCTTGGTGTCGGGCTGCTCGTCTGGAAGCCGCAACGGCGGTGGCGGCACGACCACCACGAGCACGTCTCACGCCCAGGCGGTGCGCGGCTGGGTCGAGCTGACCCAAGGCCACATGCAAGACCTGGGCATCGCGATGGGCAAGGCCACTTTCGCCGTTGGTACCCAGGACTACGCCGCTCTCGGGGCGGCCTGCCGCGACGGCCACGAGGCGGCGAGCTTCCTGCAAGGGCATATGCCGTCCCCCGACAAGGAGCTCACCGACGCGTTGCAAGCCAGCCTCGACGACTTCGACGCCGCCTCCCATTTCTGCGTCGCTGCGATCGAGGATCGCGACACGAACGAGGCGCGCCACGCGGGCGAATTCATGAATTCCGCGGAGGCGCATCTCACCACCGCCAGCGCCATCCGCGACCGCATTGTCAACGGGGCCGGTTAAGACCGTGTCGGCGCGACGCCGCCGAGCCCGAAGGCGCCGGGCACAGTAAGTTGGTCGCGACCGCCACCGCGAAGGAGGGTGCGCCGAAGTGACCGACGATCCGCGGGGCGACGAGGTCTCCCGCCAATACGATCGCTGGGAGTATCCGCCTCCGGTGACCGACCTGGCGGCGTGGAGCAAAAACCACTGGGATTGGTTCGATCCCTTCTGGGCGCACCGGGTGTTGTGGCCGGACCGGGACTACAAGCCCGACCTCGACATCCTGATTGCGGGGTGTGGCACCTTCCAGGCGGCTCTCTTCGCCTTCATGAACCGCGGCGCCAACGTGGTCGCGATCGACGTCAGCCGGTCGGCGCTGAAGCACCAGCAGTTCCTGAAGGACAAGCACGGCCTGGACAACCTGGAACTGCGCCTGCTGCCCATCGAAGAGGTGTCGACCCTGCATCGCGACTTCGACCTCATCGTGTCCACCGGCGTCTTGCACCACATGGCGGATCCGCTGGCCGGGCTCAAGGCGCTCGGCGGGTGCCTGCGCACCGAAGGCGCGCTGGGCGTCATGCTGTACGCGAAGTACGGCCGGCTCGGTGTCGACATGCTCGAATCGGCCTTCCGCGACCTGGGGCTGACGCAGGACGACGCGTCGGTCCAATTGGTCAAGGAGGCGCTCGCGGTGTTGCCGGCCGATCATCCCGTCCGCACCTACCTGAAGGGGGCTCGCGACCTGGTGTCCGACGGCGCCCTGGTCGACACGTTCCTGCACCGCCGCCAGCGCGCTTACACCGTTGCCGAATGCCTGGACCTGGTCGGCTCCGCCGGGCTGGCGTTCCAGGGCTGGTTCCACAAGACGCCGTATTACCCGCACGACTTCGTCGCGCCGGCGAGCCGGTTCCAGGCGATGCTCGACGAATTGCCCGACGCCGAACTCTGGTCGGTGATGGAACGCCTGCAGCCTGCCAACGCCAGCCACTTCTTCATCGCCTGCCGCCCGGAACGTCCCAAAGAGCACTACGCGATCGATTTCTCGACGGCCGCGGCGCTGGACTACGTCCCGCTGCTGCGGACGGCCTGCCTACTCAGGGGCGAGGAAATTCACCTGCCCGGCACGACGCTGAAGCTCAACCCGGCCCAGCTGCCCTTCGTTGCGCAGGTCGACGGCCGTCGCACGATTGGCGAGATCATCGAGTCCATGGCGCGGCGCGACGACGTGGGCCCGGAAAACGCCGACTTGGTGCGCGACTTCGGGCGCAAGCTGTTCCAGTCGCTGTGGCGGCTCGATTTCCTGGCGATGGCGCTGAAGAACGCGTGAGAGGCTTTGCGCCGCAGAGGTTTTAGCCGGTATCCGCCGCCGGGTCTTCGATGACGCCGTGAGCCAGCCGCGCGATGAGGCCCCCGATGTCGGTTGCCGCCGCCGTATGGTCCACAACGCCGGCCCGCAGCGCGTTTGTAGGCAGGTCGGGGAACAGCGCGTCCGAGGGTTCTTGGACGACGGTCGTCCCGCCCGCGGCCTTGATGGCGCGTAGTCCGGCCACGCCGTCGTCGAGCATCCCCGACATCAGGACACCGATCGCTTGGGGGCCGTAGTCGGAGGCCACGGACCGAAACAGGATGTCGATCGCGGGCCGCCGGCCGTATTCCAGTGGTCCATCCCACAGCACCACGTGATCGGCCCGCGCCAGCAGATGGCGGTCGGTCACCGCGGTGTAAATCCGGCCGGCTTCCAACGGCGCGCCGTCGACCGCCGCGACCGCCGGCATGGGGCCGCTGCGGTCGATGATCTCGGCCAGGCGGGAAGGCGTGCCCCGGCTCATGTGGATGACGATCATGACGGCGAACGGAAGTTCGGCCGGCATCCCCGCCGCCAATTCGCACAGCGCTTCGATGCCCCCGGCGGATGCGCCGATTGCCACCACGCCTTCGGCGGGTGCAGCGTGACGCTCCATCGCTCGACCTAGCCTTGCTCTGCCCTGGCTGACAGCTCGGAGACCCCGCCACCGTTTACCAGCGTAGGACTTCAACCCTGGCCCTGCCACACACGGATTGCCAAGGGCCATAAGCCCTCCGATCGCAAAGGCGTTGGTGACAGGGCCATCGCGGCTCGCCGGCGGCCCGGGGCGGCCTGCGGACCAAATGTTCGGCCTGCCGACCGCGCCGCGAACCACCACTCATACACTGACCCATCGTGGGCATGCTCTCTGGTCTTGCGCCGTGGATCGCGTACTGGGTGCTCGTCGGAAACGTTCCGCTTTCCGCCGCCGCGATTGTCGGGTTGGTTGTCGCGGCCATCGCGCTGGTGCTCGAAAGCGTCACCGGCAAGCCGGAACGTACGTTCGAAATCGGTTCCGCCGCAGTGTTTCTGGTCTTGACGGCGCTGACTTTCGCGCTGGGATCCCCGTTCGCCCAGCGGTGGATGCTGCCGCTGAGCGCCGCCGGGTTCTTCCTGGTGGTGCTGGTCGGCACGCTTACCGGCAAGCCGTTCGTGCGCCCCTCCGCCGCCGCGGAACACCCGGCCGATGTCGTCAAGACCGGGCTGTTCGGCCGGATGGTCGGCGTCCTGAGCTGGATCTGGTTGGCGACGGCGGCCGGCATGGCGGTGTCGTCGGCGATCCCGCCGATCGCGCGCGGCGACGCCACGATCCTGGACACCACGACCCCGCTGTCCTACGCGTGTTACTGGATCGTTCCGTTCACCCTGTTGGCCCTGGCGGCTCTCGCGTCGCGGTTCCTGGCCCGGCGGATGCTGGTCGGCATCGACGACCTCGAGCGGGAAACCTCTTTCGTCGCCTACGACGAGGCGACCATCGACGAGCTCTACTACCTCGCCCAGGAACACGCGAACCGCGAGGTCGGCCCGGGCAAGGAGGCCTACAACGTGAAGGTGGGGGGCGCGGGCACCCCGTTGACCGGCGACGAGTCCCGCAAGTCATGGCCGTCGACCTATAAGGTGCGCGACAAGCGGCGCTGAGCGCTCGGGTTTTTCCGATACGTTGGTTTCCGGCGGGCCAGCCCCATGCGCCCCGCTCCCGGTGTCGGCCAGCCCACGAGGAGTCGCGATGAACGCGCCCAGTCCAGACGCCATCCGCGCGGAGACCATCACCATCACCGGGCACGGCGGCGACGAGATCGAGGCTTACCGGGCTTCCCCCTTGGCGGAGGGGACGCGCGGCGGAGTGGTGTGGATCCATCACATGCCGGGCTATGACCGCGAGACCAAGGAGTTCGTCCGGCGCCTCGCCGTCAGCGGATACCATGCCGTCGCGCCGAACCTCTATTCGCGCGAGGCCCCGGGCGCGTCGCCCGACGACGCCGCGGCGGCGGCGCGCGCCGCGGGCGGGGTGCCCGACGAGCGGCTCGTCGGTGACGTCGCGGGCGCGGTCGAGCACCTGCGTTCGTTGCCGGGCGCCAACGGCAAGTTCGGCGTCATCGGGCACTGTTCGGGCGGCCGGCACGCCTACCTGGCGGCGTGCTCGCTGCCGTTCGACGCCGCGGTGGACTGCTACGGGGCGTTCATCGTCGAGGATCCGCCGGAGGGCATGCCCAAGGTCATGAAGCCGATCCTGCAGCTGGCACCGCAGCTCGGCTGCCCGCTGCTCGGCCTGTTCGGCCTCGACGACCGGTTCCCGGCGCCCTCGGCGGTGGCCGCCCTGGACGAGGAGCTGAACAGGCTGAACAAGCCGCACGAGTTCCACTCCTACGCTGGCGCGGGTCACTCGTTCTTCTCAGTCGATCGCCCCGCGTACCGGCCGGAGGCCGCGGTCGACGGCTGGCGCCGCATCGACGAGTTCTTCGCCACCCACCTGAAAGGTTAGGTTTCGCCGCTCATGTGCACCTATCTCACCGAACACGTCGCGATCGACGGCAGCGGCAAGGGCGCCACGGGGTGGTTCGGCGCCAGCCGCGCGACCGTGTACGTCGACCATCCCGTGCACGCCGCCTACGGCCACACGGTGAACATCGACGTCATCAACCCGGAGCTGGGGCCGTCGGCGCGGGTGGCGCTGGAACTCACCGAGGAAAGCGCCCTGGCGCTGGCCGACGCCATCCGCGCGGCGATCGCCCACGCCCCGGCCGGGCTGGCATCGAAGGATCAGCCGTGACCGCCGAGCGCGACTACCCCCAGATGGCCGCCGCGCGCGGCAGGGTCGAGCCGGCGCCGCGCCGGGTGCGCGGCTACCTCGGGGACGCGTTGATCTTCGACACCACCGCCGCGCTGTATGTGTGGGAAGTTCCGTACTACCCGCAGTACTACATCCCGCTGGCCGATGTCCGTGCGGAGTTTCTGCGCGACGAAAACCACCCGCAGCGCGTGCAATTCGGTCCGTCGCGGCTGCACTCCATCGAGGGCGCCGGCCAGACGCACCCGTCCGCCGCGCGGGTGTTCGACCCCGACGGCGACGGGCGCGTGGCCGGCACCGTGCGATTCGAATGGAATCGGCTGCGGTGGTTCGAGGAAGACGAGCCTATCTACGGCCACCCGCGCAATCCGTATTCACGCGTTGACGCGCTGCGCTCACACCGGCACATTCGGGTCGAACTTGACGGAATTGTGCTGGCGGACACCAGTTCTCCGGTATTGCTGTTCGAAACAGGTTTGCCGACAAGATATTACATCGACCCGACCGACATCTCCTTCGAGCACCTCGAACCCAGCACGACGCAGACGCTTTGCCCGTACAAGGGCGTGACGTCGGGATACTGGTCGGTGCGCTCCGGCGACACGCTGCACCCCGACCTGGCCTGGACCTACCACTACCCGTTGCCGGCCGTCGGCCAGATCGCCGGTCTGGTGGCCTTTTACAACGAAAAGCTCGATATCATCGTCGATGGCGCCGCATTGGCCCGTCCACAAACCCAATTCAGCTAGCGAACCCGTGTGATCTTTCCCTCTTCGCGCGCACAGCCTGAGAATTTCTTAACCTGGACGACGCCAACACGTTGACCGGCGACGTTAGCGGCGTACGCGAAATCCGCCGGATGCGCGTTTGCGTCGCTTTCGCTACGGGTAAGCGACTGCGATACAGCGTAATTGAAAGCCTGAGCAGAACCTGAGTGCGGGGAGTGACGTAGCTAACGTCGGGGGATTTCGACCCGCTTGGACGCGAATTTCGGCCGGTAGACTCGCAAAAACCAGTCGCTTCAGCGCCTTTCGGTGCTGAGATCCTTCCTGGACCCGGAGGCCGATCGTCGCGCAAGTCCGGCGACTTCGCCCCCGTGCCGACAACATAGCAAAGGCGGTGCAGCGTGAGCGGTATGAATGACCGCAAGGCCTTCTCCGACGACCGGAATGAGCGGACGTTCCGATTCCACGACGCCCCGGTGGTGCAGATCCCGGTGCGAAACGGTCCGATCAGTGACATCCGCATCAACGGTGACGGCAGCCGGCTCGTGGTGGCCAACCATGGCGGCGACACGGTGGCGATCATCGACACCGATTCCCGTCGGGTGGTGCAGACACTGGGCATCGACGAACCGTTCGCGATCGCCCTGAGCGGTGGGGACGCCCCACGCGCCTACATCAGCGCGGCGTCGGCGGCGTATGACTGGATCGCCGTCGTCGACCTCACCACCAACGCGCACGTCGCGACGCATCCGCTGGCGTCGCACGTCAGCGACCTGACCGTGAGCGCCGACGGGCGCTTCGTGTACGCCAGCCGCAACGGCGCTACCGGCGCCGACGTCACGGTCGTCGACACCACCACGGGCGACTTCGAGGTGGTCGACCTCGCCACCACCCCCGGGACCACCGCCGACTGCGTCCGCATCAGCCCCGACGGGCGGCACGTGTACGCCGCCACCAACGGGGCGTCCGGCGGCCAGCTGGTCGTCATCGCGACCGGGGCACGGTCCGACGGCCGCGTCGTCGGCTCCTATGACCTGGGTCTGCCCATCCGCGACGTCGCGCTGAGCGCCGACGGCGGCACGGCCTACGTCGCCAGTTGTGGCCCCGTCGTGGGCGCGGTGCTCGACGTCATCGACACCCGGACCCGCAAGATCACCGGCACGCGCAAGCTCAGCGAGGTGGCCGGCCCGCTCACCCGCCTGTCGCTGAGCTGCGACGGCCGACGCGCCTACCTGGTCAGCGACGACCGCGTCGTGGTGGTGTGCACGCGAACGCACGACGTCATCGCCGACATCGGCGCGGTCAAGCACCCGTCCTGCGTGGTTGAAAGCCCCGACGGCCGATACCTCTACATCGCCGACCACGCCGGCGCGGTCACCGTGCTGCCGATCGCCGCGGGCCCCGGGCCGGCCGAGGCGCCGACCACCGGACTCCGCGAGCTGCCCCAGCGCGAGCCCGTCTTCGCGTAGCGGCGATCGCCGGCGCCGGCGAGGCTTAGGGTGGAGGCTGCCGACGGCCCTTCGCCGCCGGCCCGCGGCGCGGCCGAACCGCGTCCCGCGAGTCGACATCAGGCGACGCTTGAAAAGGCGGTACCTCAATGGACAGCACGATGCAGGACTTTCCGTTGACGATCACCGCGATCATGCGGCACGGCTGCGGCGTGCACGGCGCGCGCACGGTCACCACCGCTACCGATGACGGCTACCGGCGCGCGAGCTACCGGGAACTGGGTCAGGACGCCGCGCGGCTGGCGAACGGATTGCGCCGCCTCGGCATCACCGGGGATCAGCGGGTTGCGACGTTCATGTGGAACAACGCCGAACACCTGGCGACCTACCTGGCGGTGCCGTCGATGGGCGCCGTGCTGCACACGCTGAACATCCGCCTCTTCGCCGAACAGATCGTCTATGTCGCCAACGAGGCCGAAGACCAGGTGGTGCTGGTCGACGCGTCGCTGGCCAAGCTGCTCGCCCCAGTGCTGGGCGACCTCAAGACCGTGCACACCGCGATCGTCGTGGGGGAGGGGGACACCTCCGCGTTCGAGGGCTCGGGCAAGACCGTGCTCCGGTACGCCGACGTGCTCGCCGGCGAGCCCACCGAGTTCGACTGGCCGGAGATCGACGAGAAGTCCGCGGCCGCCATGTGCTACACCAGCGGCACCACCGGCAACCCCAAAGGCGTGGTGTACAGCCATCGTTCGAGCTATCTGCACACCATGGCGGCCTGCACCACCAACGGCATCGGCGTGGGTTCCGTGGACAGCGTGCTGCCGATCGTGCCGATGTTCCACGCCAACGCGTGGGGCCTGCCCTATGCGGCGCTGATGGCCGGCGCCGACCTGGTGTTGCCCGACTGCCACCTGGACGCGCGGTCGCTGATCCGGATGGTGGAGGACGAGCGGCCGACCCTCGCGGGCGCGGTGCCCACCATCTGGAACGACGTACTGCATCGCCTCGAGGACGAACCCGATCACGACATGTCGTCGTTGCGGCTGGTGGTCTGCGGCGGCTCGGCCGTACCGGTCTCGCTAATGCGCACGTTCGAGGAAAAGCACGGCGTGCAGATCCGGCAGCTGTGGGGCATGACGGAAACCTCCCCGATGGCCACCATGGCGTGGCCGCCGCCGGGAACGCCCGACGACCGGCACTGGGCGTATCGCGCCACCCAGGGCCGGCCGGTCTGCGGGGTGGAAATGCGGATAGTCGACGACGACGGGCAGGTGCTGCCCAACGACGGCGAGGCCGTGGGCGAGGTGGAAGTCCGCGGCCCGTGGATCGCCGGCTCCTACTACCTGACGGCCGACGACTCCAAGTTCGACTCCGGCTGGCTGCGCACCGGCGACGTGGGGCGGATCGACGAGCAAGGATTCGTCACCCTGACCGACCGGGCCAAGGACGTCATCAAGTCCGGTGGCGAGTGGATCTCCTCGGTCGAATTGGAGAACGACTTGGTCGGGCACCCGCACGTGGTCGAGGCCGCGGTGGTCGGCGTGCCCGACGAGCGGTGGCAGGAACGGCCGCTGGCCGTCGTGGTGGCCAAGGAAGGCGCCGCGGTCAGCGCGGAGGATCTGCGAAAGTTCCTGGCGGAGAAGGTGGCTCGGTGGTGGCTGCCCGAGCGGTGGGCGTTCGTCGAGGAGATTCCCCGCACCAGCGTGGGCAAGTACGACAAGAAGGCCATCCGGGCGCGCTACGCCGAGCATGGCTACTGGGTGGTCGAGGCCCGGGACTGAGTTCCGGACTCGACGCTTGGGTACCGTCGAGACCATGTGTCGACTCTTCGGGCTCCATGCCGGGACGCGGGTCTGCTCGGCGACGTTCTGGTTGCTGGACGCCCCCGACAGCCTGGCCGAACAGAGCAAGAGGAACCCGGACGGCACGGGGGTGGGTGTCTTCGACGAATTGGGCCGGCCACGGCTGGACAAGCAGCCCATGGCGGCCTGGGAGGACGCCGCGTTCGCCACCGAGGCCCACGAGCTGACCGGCACGACGTTCATCGCGCACGTGCGCTACGCGACGACCGGTTCGCTCGACGTCCGCAACACCCACCCGTTCCTGCAGGACGCGCGGATCTTCGCGCACAACGGCGTGCTGGAGGGGCTCGACGTCCTCGACGAACGGCTGCGCGAGGTCGGCACGGACGCTTTGGTCCTGGGCGACACCGATTCCGAGCGCGTGTTCGCGTTGATCACGGCCTCGATCCGCGCGCTCGACGGCGACGTGGCCGCGGGCGTGGCCGACGCCATGAAATGGCTCGCGGCGAACGTGCCGATCTACGCGGTCAACGTTTTACTCAGCACGGCGACCGACATGTGGGCGTTGCGGTACCCCGAAACCCACGAACTCTACGTCCGGGACAGGTCCGGCGACGACGCCACCCAGGCCCCCGAATTCGACCTGCGCACCAAGCGAATTCACGCGCGATCGGAGCATCTCTGTACCCGGCCGTCGGTGGTGTTCGCCACCGAACGCATGGACACCGACCCGCGCTGGCGTCTGCTCGATCCCGGTGAGCTGGTCCACGTCGACGCCGCGCTGCGGGTCGAGAGGAGCGTGATCCTGCCCGGCCCGCCCGCGCACCCGCTGCGGCGGGCGGATCTGAGCGCGCCGGTTCAGGACGCGCAGCACGCGCTGCCGAGCGCTCGGCGATAACCCGTGGCGAACAGACGGGCGCTTGTGCTGGCGGGCGGGGGAATTGCGGGAATAGCCTGGGAGACAGGCGTTCTGCGCGGCATCGCCGATGCGTCACCGGCGGCGGCGGAACTATTGCTGGGCTCGGACGTGCTGGTGGGGACCTCGGCGGGTTCGGCGGTCGCCGCGCAGATCGGCAGTGGCAGCACGCTCGACGCGCTGTTCGACCGGCAGGTCGCCGAATCGTCGGCCGAGATCGATTCGGGTGTGGACGTCGAAACCATCACCGCGATGTTCCTGTCCGCCCTGGGCGAGCCCTACCCGGATCCCTCGGACCGGACGCGGCAGCAGCTGCGGCGGATCGGTGCCGTGGCCGTGGCGACGCAGACCGTTCCGCCGCCCGTGCGCCGCGGGGTGATCGCGCGGCGCCTGCCGTCGCACGACTGGCCGGACCGGGAGCTTCGGGTGACCGCAATCGACGTCGCCACCGGCGAATTGGTGGTTTTCGACCGCGATTCCGGCGTCGACCTCGTCGACGCGGTGGCGGCCAGCTGCGCGGTACCCGGCGCGTGGCCCCCGGTGGCGATCGCGGGCCGGCGCTACATGGATGGCGGGGTTGGCAGCACGATCAACCTCGGCGTGGCCGCCGATTGCGACGCGGCGGTGGTGCTGGTGCCCTCGGGTGCGGACGCGCCGTCGCCGTTCGGCCCCGCGCCGGCCGCGGAGGTCGCCTCCTTCGCCGGCGCGGCGCTCGCGGTTTTCGCCGACTCCGGCTCGCTGGCCGCGTTCGGTTCCAATCCGCTGGACCCCAAGTGCCGCGTCGACTCGGCGCTGGCCGGACGCGAGCAGGGCCGTCGCGAGGCGCCCGCCGTCGCGCGGTTCTTGGGCGTGTGATCAAACCCGTTGCGGTAGTGTGGGTTTCAGTCCTCGGTCGCGGGTAGCGCGGCGCGGTCGTTCTCGAAGGCGTCCAGCGCCTCGTCGGCCAGCGCGCGGCCCACGGCGATCACCTCCGCCGCCCGGTGAAACTCCAGGCCCCGGCACGTCGAGCGGGGGATCTCGATCAACAGATCGGGCGGGTAGACCGCCAGCGTATGGCGCGCCAGCGCGGCCTGGGCGATGTCGATCGTCCGATTCATCACCTCGAAGCTGCCCAGCTTCGGGATATCCGGCCCGATCTCGGCCAGTTCAGCGGCCGTATCATCTTCGGCCCCAGACGATTCCGCGTCCAGATCCTCCGACCAACTGTCCGCTTCCCCGGTGGACCCACCGAACCTGCCCAGCACGGCTCGCGCGGTCGGCCGGTCGAGCAGCGACCGGGCGGCGGCGGTGTCGAGCAGCGCGGAGGTGCTGCGCACCATGCGATTCAGCCACTCGGCCGTGACGCCGGCC
>NZ_LZIZ01000019.1:0-7623 GCF_001666915.1 Mycobacterium sp. E3339
GTGCGGGTCGCCGACTCCGGCCTGGGCATGAACGACACCGATCGGCGGATCGCCAACATGCGGCTGCAGGCCGGCGGCGAGGTCAGCCCCGACAACGCCCGGCACATGGGCCTGTTCGTGGTCGGCCGGATCGCTGCCCGGCACGGCATCCGGGTGGGGCTGCGCGGCCCGGCGGCCAACGAGGCGGGCTCCGGCTTGCGTTCGGCTTCGGGCGCCGGGACGGCGGGTTGCGCGCTGGGCGAGGACACCGCCCGGATCCGGGCCACCCGGGCGGGCTGGGCCGCGGCCGTGCCCTCGAGGATCGTCGGCGGCAGGTAGATCTCGGCGGTGGTGCCGGAGCCCGCCTCGTTGGCCGCCGGGCCGCGCAGCCCCACCCGGATGCCGTGCCGGGCAGCGATCCGGCCGACCACGAACAGGCCCATGTGCCGGGCGTTGTCGGGGCTGACCTCGCCGCCGGCCTGCAGCCGCATGTTGGCGATCCGCCGATCGGTGTCGTTCATGCCCAGGCCGGAGTCGGCGACCCGCACGACCTGGTCAACAGCCCCGACCTGGACTGGCAGTCGGTGTGGGACCGCGGCTGGACGCTCGCCGCCGCGGCCGAAGACAAGCCCGTCGAGTCGCGCACCGCCGAGCACGGTCTGCCGGTCCGCACGCCCGGCGCCCGGCTGGTTCCCGGGGCGGCCAACGGGACGGGCCTGCCCGGGCCGGACCAGCCGGACTCCGATCGGGAACCGCAGCACGCGGCCACGGCACGCGACCCCGAGGCGGTTCGGGCGTCGTTCAGCAGCCACTTCGGCGGGGTGCGCACCGGCCGGTCGCACGCCCGCGAGCAAGGGGATGATCAGGAATGACGTCGCCCGGTAATCCGCTGGACTGGCTGGTGACGCGGTTCGCCCGCGAGGTCCCCGGCGTGGCGCACGCCCTGCTGGTCTCCGTGGACGGGCTGCCCATCGCCGCCAGCGAACACCTCCCGCGCGAGCGCGCCGACCAGCTGGCCGCGGTGGCCTCCGGCCTGGCCAGCCTCGCGACCGGCGCGGCCCAGCTGTTCGAGGGCGGCCAGGTGCTGCAATCGGTGGTCGAGATGCAGAACGGCTACCTGCTGCTGATGCGCGTCGGCGACGGCTCGCACCTGGCCACGCTGGCCGAGACGTCATGCGACATCGGTCAAATCGGCTACGAGATGGCCATCCTGGTCGAGCGCGTCGGCGGCGTGGTGCAGTCCACCCGCCGGTCTGGCGTCTCGTGAGCCGCGATGGACGAATCCGAGCCCCGGCCGAGCCCGCGTAGCGGCAACCTGGTCCGCCCGTACACCCTGACGTCCGGACGGACCGGCACCGACGTCGACCTTCCCGTGGAAGCGCCGATCCAGACGTTGCAGGCCGGCCTGGCCCACAAATGGCCGCCCGACGACGTGAAAGGCAAGATCATCCAACTGTGCGTCGCCAGCCCGTCGGTCGCGGAGATCTCGGCCCGACTCGATCTGCCGCTCGGCGTCACGCGCGTCCTCGTCGGCGATCTGGTGTTGTCCGGCTACCTTCGGGTGCATAGGACGTTGTCCGAGCGTTCGACAAGGGATGAGCGCCACGAACTGATAGGAAGGACCCTGCGTGGCCTTAAGGCACTCTGAGGCGCGGCCCGACGTGCACTCCGATTCCGCCCACGCATCGACCAAGATCGTCATCGCGGGCGGATTCGGCGCCGGCAAAACGACTTTCGTCGGTGCGGTGTCGGAGATCATGCCGCTGCGCACCGAGGCGATGCTCACCGACGCCTCGACCGCCGTCGACGCGCTGGAGGCCACCCCGGACAAGCGGACCACCACCGTCGCGATGGACTTCGGCCGGATCACGCTCGAAGAGGACCTGGTGCTCTACCTGTTCGGAACGCCGGGGCAGCGCCGGTTCTGGTTCATGTGGGACGACCTGGTCCGCGGCGCCATCGGGGCGATCGTGTTGGTCGACTGCCGCCGCCTGGAGGACAGCTTCGCCGCCGTCGACTTCTTCGAGCACCGCAACCTGCCGTTCTTGGTCGCGGTCAACGAGTTCGACGGCGCGCCGCGCTACCCGGTCGCCGAGGTGCGCGAGGCGCTCACCTTGCCCGCGCACATCCCGGTGATCACGGTCGACGCCCGGGACCGCCGGTCGGCGACCGACGCCTTGATCGCGGTGAGCGAATACGCGCTGACCACCCTCGCCAGTTGACCGACCCCTGGGCCGATCGCGAGTTCACCGGCCACGATTTCACCGACTCAGACCTGAGCCGGCTGCGCACCGAGCGGGCCGTGTTCGACCAGTGCAACTTCAGCGGCGCGAACCTGGCCGAGTCGCAACATCGCGGGTCGGCGTTTCGCAATTGCACCTTTCAGCGAACATCGTTGTGGCACAGCACGTTTGCGCAATGCAGCATGCTGGGGTCGGTCTTCGTGCAGTGCCGAATGCGGCCGATCGTCTTCGACGAGGTGGACTTCACGCTCGCGGTGCTCGGCGGTAACGACCTGCGGGGCGTCGACCTGAGCGGCTGCCGGTTGCGCGAGGCCAGCCTGGTGGAGGCGGACCTGCGCAAGGCGGTGTTGCGCGGCGCCGACCTGTCCGGCGTGCGGGCGACGGGCGCCCGGCTGGACGACGCCGACCTGCGCGGCGCGACCGTGGATGCCTCGCTGTGGCGAACCGCGAGGCTGACGGGGGCGCGCGTGGACGTCGGTCAGGCCGTCGCCTTCGCGGCGGCTCAGGGGTTGCGGCTCGACGGCTGAGCGGCTCAGTGCTTGAGCCGGATCCGCCACCGCACGACGGCGGTGTACGCGATCGACAGCCCCACGAGCATGCCCATGTCGAACAGCCAGGCGCCGGCGGTGTGCTTGAAGTGGCTGTCGCGCGGGCTCTGCGGGCCGGGCGCCACCGTCCACAGATCGACGGTCGACGCCTGCGCGGCGTACCCCCACCGCGACGGCACCAGCCAGGACAGCTGGTCGAGGAAGATCCGGTTGGTCACCGGCACCATCCCGCCGGAGAGCACCATCTGCATCATCAGCGACACCACCAGCAGCGGCATGATCTGTTCGCTGGAGCGCGCCAGCGCCGACAGCAGCAGGCCCAGCATCGCCGCCGCCACGCACGTCGCCGCGACGGCGACGAACAGCTCGAGCGTGGCGTTGCCCAGCAGCACGGCCGGCCGCTTCGGGGTGCCCTTGCCCGCCACCACGATCGCCGTCGCGATGGCCGCCTGGACGACGGCGAACACACAGAACACCGCGACCTTGGCCAGCAGGTACGCCGTGGTCGACAGCCCGACCGCCTGCTCCCGCTTAAAGATCGGGCGCTCGCCGATGAGGTCGCGGATGGTCAGCGCGGTGCCCATGAACGCCGCGGCCATGGTGAGCAGCGTCAAAATCGTCCCGGCCTCGCCGGCCGATTCGCTGGTCGGATCGGCGTAGCCGAAACCGGTGTGGCCGGGCACGGTCAGCGACAGCGCGCCCATCACGAACGGCAACAGCGTCAGGAACACGAAGTAGGCGCGGTCGGAGACCACCAGCCGAACCTGGCGGCGGGCGATGGTGGAGAACTGGCGACGCATGCTGGTGCCCGGCGCGACATCCAGGTCGGCCGGCGCCTCGGTCTCCACCGCCGGCGGCGGCTTGTTCTGCGCCAGGAAACGGCGGTTGGCCTCGTCGGGGTCGGCGCCCACCTTCGCGAAGATCTGCGCCCAGTTGGTGGTGCCCATGACCGCCCCGATCTGGTCGGGCGGGCCCAGGAACGCCGTCTTGCCGCCGGGCGCCATCAGCAGCACCTGGTCGCAGACGTCGAGGTAGGTCAGGGAGTGGGTGACCACCAGCACCACCCGGCCGGCGTCGGCCAGCTGGCGCAGCATCGTCATCACCTGCAGGTCCAGCGCCGGGTCCAGGCCGGAGGTCGGCTCGTCGAGGATCAGCAGCGACGGCCCGGTGATCAGCTCGAGGGCCACCGAGGCGCGCTTGCGCTGGCCGCCGGAGAGCTTGTCGACGCGGGTGTCGGCGTGCTGGGTCAGCCCCAGCTCGTCGAGCACCTGGGCGACCACCTGTTCGCGGTCGGCCTTGCTGGTGTCGGGCGGCAGCCGCAGCTCGGCCGCGTACCCGAGTGCCTGGGTGACCGTCAGCTGGCGGTGCACGACGTCGTCCTGGGGGACCATCCCGATCCGGGTGCGCAGCGACGCGTACTCGGTGTGGATGTTGTGCCCCTCGAACGTGACCACCCCGGAGGTCGGGGTCGCGTACCCGGCGATCAACCGCGACAGCGTGCTCTTGCCCGCGCCCGACCCGCCGATCAGGGCGGTCAGCGTGCCCGGGCGGGCCGTCATGGAGATCCGCTCCAGCAGGCTCTTGCCGTTGATGCTGAAATCGACGCCGCGCACCTCCAGGCCTCCCGTGCGCGCCGCCGCCTCCTGGCGGCGGACCAGGATGCCGCCGGAGAACACCAGGTCGACGTTGCCGATGGTGACCACGTCGCCCTCGGACAGCACCGCGGACGCGGCCTTGACGCCGTTGACGAAGGTGCCGTTGCTGCTGTTGGCGTCCCGGATCTCGGGCCCCGCCGGCGTCGGGGTCAGGAACGCGTGGTGGCGCGAGGCCAGCACGTCGTGGATGACGATGTCGTTGTCGAGCGCGCGACCGATCCAGGCGGCGCGTCCGGGCCGGTCGGTCGCCCGGTCGGAGTCGGGCCCCAGGTTCTTCACCCGCGTGGTCGGGAACTCCGCCCGCTGGCCGCTCACGCCGATCTCGGTCGGCGGGATCGCGCCCGCCTGCGGCACCGCCCGGGTGCCGGCGTCCGGGCGGACGATCGGCACGGCGGTGGTGCGCTGCGGGCCCTCCCACTGGTACGGGCGCGGGGACTGGGCCGGGGCTTGCCGCGGCGGGGCGATGACCGGGATCGCCTCGGTCGTCGGCGGCAGCATGCCGACCGACCCGGTGTGGTGGCCGACCTCGAAGGTGATCCGCGGGCCGTCGGCCCTGCCGAGGTTGACGGTCTGGCCGTCGACGATGTCGAACTGTGGCACCCGCTGGCCGCCGACGTACACGCCGTTCTGCGAATTGTTGTCCAGCGCAATCCACTTGCCGTGGTCGAAGCGCAGCAGCAGGTGCGCGCGGGCGATCAGGGGGTGCGCCACCCGCAGGTCCGCGTGCAGGTCGCTGCCGACGACCACGTCGCAGCCGGCCGCGAAGCTACCCTTCGACCGGTCGGATCGAACCGTCAGCACGGGCTCGGCAGCTTGCGTCATGTCAACGTTTCAGCCGGATGTGCCAGCGGACGTAGGCGGTGTAGCCGATCGACAGCGCCGCGAGCATGAGCATGTCGAACACGAAGATGTGCTTGGAGTGCTGCCAGATCGGGTCGTTGGTCGGGATCTGCTTGACCTTCACCAGCGACGGAAAGTCGATCGACGAGGCGCCCGCGGCATAGCCCCACCGCGCGGGTGTCAGCCACGCGAGCTGCTCGAGGCCGAAGCGCTGATAGACGGGGATCATCCCGCTGGAGAACACCAGCTGCGACATGATCGACACCACCAGCAGCGGCATGATCTGTTCGTTGGACTGCGCCAGGGCCGACAGCAGCAGCCCCAGCATCGCCGACGCCACGCAGGTGCCTGCGACGGTGACGAACAGCGAGAACGTGGAGTTGCCGAAGAACGGCGGGTGCGCGGTCGGCGCGCCCTTGCCCAGCCGCACGATGATGGTCGCGATGGCCGCCTGCAGCGTCGCGAAGACGCAGAACACCGCGATCTTGGCCAGCAGGTAGGCGGTGGTGGACAGGCCGACGGCCTGCTCCCGCCGGAAGATCGGGCGCTCGCCGATCAGGTCGCGGATGGTCAGGGCGGTGCCCATGAAGACGGCGCCGATGTTCAGCAGCACCATGATGTACTGCGGCTGGGTGGGGGCCGGGCCGAGCGGGTCGGCGGGGCCGAGGCCGGGATGCGGGCCCTTCACGGTCAGCGACAACGCCCCGATGAGGAACGGCAGGATCGCCAGGAAGATCGTGTAGCCGCGGTCGGATACCACCAGGCGCACCTGGCGGCGGGCGATCGTGGACAGCTGCCGCCACAGGTCGGTCTTCGGCGGCTCGCCCAGGTCGGCCGGGCTTTGCGGGGAAGGTGGCCGCGACGACCCCTGGTCGCGTTCCTTGAACCGGCGGTTCGCCTCGTCCGGGTCGGCTCCCACCTTGGCGAAGATGTCGGCCCAGTTGCGGGTGCCCATGGCCGCCTCGACCTGGTCGGGCGGCCCGCAGAAGGCGGTCTTGCCGCCCGGCGCGACCAGCAGGATCTGGTCGCACACGTCCAGATACGACACCGAGTGGGTCACCACCAGCACCGTGCGACCGGCGTCGGCGAGCTGGCGCAGCATCAGCATGACCTGCCGGTCCAGCGCCGGGTCCAGGCCGGACGTCGGCTCGTCGAGCAGCAGCAGCGACGGCTGGGTGAGCAGCTCGAGGGCCACCGAGGCGCGCTTGCGCTGCCCGCCCGACAGCTTGTCGACCCGGGTCTCGGCGTGCTTGGTCATGTCGAGTTCTTCGAGGACCTGCGCGACGACCTGGGCCCGCTCCGCTTTGCTGGTGTCGGGCGGCAGGCGCAGCTCGGCGGCGTAGTTCAGGGCCTGGTTGACGGTCAGCTGGCGGTGCACGACGTCGTCCTGCGGGACCATCCCGATCCGGCTGCGCATCGTCGCGTACTCGGCGTGGATGTCGTGGCCCTCGAAGGTCACCGAGCCCGACGTGGGGCTGGTGTAGCCCACGATCACCCGCGACAGCGTGGTCTTGCCGGCGCCCGAGCCGCCGATGATGGCGGTCAGCGTGCCGGGCCGCGCGGTCAGCGAGATGTGGTCGAGCAGTTGCTTGTTCTGCTCGACGGTGTAGCAGACGGAGTTCACTTCCAGGCCGCCGGTGCGCGTCGCGGCCTCGGTGCGGCGCAGCAGGGTGTCGCGGGTGAACACCAGGTCGACGTTGCCGATGGTGACCACGTCGCCCTCGGTCAACACCGCGGACCCCACCCGCACGCCATTGACGAAGGTGCCGTTGACGCTGTGCGCGTCGCGGATCTCGGTGCCCAGCGGCGTCTGGGTCAAAAACGCGTGATGGCGGGAGGCGAGCACGTCCTGGATGACGATGTCGTTGTCGGTGGACCGGCCGATCGTGATCGCGCCGGACGGCTTCGGCATCGCGCCGGATCGCGACGGCATGAGCGCCTGGAACATCTTGGTCGCCAGGTTGGCCACCTCGGGCGGCTTCGCGGCGCTGCGCGACACCCTGCTGCGCCGCACCGAGGCCGCGACGCGCACCGGCGGCCTGGAAGTGAACTCCGTCTGCTACACCGTCGAGCAGAACAAGCAACTGCTCGACCACATCTCGCTGACCGCGCGGCCCGGCACGCTGACCGCCATCATCGGCGGCTCGGGCGCCGGCAAGACCACGCTGTCGCGGGTGATCGTGGGCTACACCAGCCCCACGTCGGGCTCGGTGACCTTCGAGGGCCACGACATCCACGCCGAGTACGCGACGATGCGCAGCCGGATCGGGATGGTCCCGCAGGACGACGTCGTGCACCGCCAGCTGACCGTCAACCAGGCCCTGAACTACGCCGCCGAGCTGCGCCTGCCGCCCGACA
>NZ_LZIZ01000020.1:0-50800 GCF_001666915.1 Mycobacterium sp. E3339
CGGAATGATCTGCCCGACCACGCCGAGCGGCTCGTGGAAGTGGTAGGCGACGGTGTCGTCGTCGATCTGGGACAGCGAACCCTCCTGCGCGCGCAGCGCCGCCGCGAAATACCGGAAATGGTCGGCCGCCAACGGGATGTCGGCGGCCAGCGCCTCGCGCACCGGTTTGCCGTTGTCCCACACCTCGGCGACGGCCAGCGCCGCCGTGTGCTCGTCGATGCGGTCCGCGATCTTGGTCAAAATGGCCGCCCGCTCGGCGGGGGCGGCCTTGCCCCAGGCCGGGGCCGCCGCGTGGGCGGCGTCGAGCGCCTTGTCCACGTCGGTCTCGTCGGAGCGCGGTATCTCGCAGAACGGTTGGCCGGTCACCGGTGAGGGGTTCTCGAAATAGCGGCCGGCCGCCGGGGCGACCCACTGGCCCCCGATGAAGTTCTCGTACCGGGATTCGTACGACATCAGCGCCCCGGCAGCACCCGGACGTGCGAATACAGTCATCTGCTGCGCTCCTCGTCTCGCCTGTGTAATACACCTCACAGTACCGCCGCGGGCCACAATGGCAGCCATGACGTCACACGCCGCCGCCACCCCCGAGGACCCGCAAGACCCCTACCTGTGGCTCGAGGATGTCACCGGCGACGAGGCCCTGGACTGGGTGCGCGCGCGCAACGAACCGACGCTGGCCGAGTTCCGCGACGAGGCTTTCGAGCGGATGCGCACCGAGGCGCTCGAGGTGCTCGACACCGACGCCCGCATCCCGTACGTGGTCCGCCGCGGCGAGCACCTGTACAACTTCTGGCGCGACGCCGCCAACCCGCGCGGCGTGTGGCGGCGCACCACGCTGGACAGCTACCGCACCGATTCCCCGGAGTGGGACGTGCTGATCGACATAGATGAACTGGGGCGCGCTGACAATCAGAAGTGGGTGTGGGCCGGCGCCGGCGTCATCGAACCCGAGTACACCCGCGCCCTGGTCGCGCTGTCCCGGGGCGGCTCGGACGCCTCCGTCGTGCGCGAATTCGACATGACGGCAAGGGAATTCCTCGACGACGGATTTCAGCTGCCGGAGGCCAAGTCGCAGCTGAGCTGGATGGACCTCGATACCGTGCTGGTGGGCACGGACTTCGGCGACGGCTCGCTGACCGACTCGGGCTACCCGCGGGTGATCAAGCGGTGGCGCCGGGGCACGCCGCTGACCGAGGCCGAGACCGTGTTCGAGGGCGACCGCACCGACGTCCGAGTATCGGCGTCGGTGGATCGCACCCCCGGCTTCGAGCGCACCCTGCTCGGGCGCGCCCTCGACTTCTGGAACGAAGAGGTCTACGAGTTGCGGGGCTCCGAGCTGATCCGGATCGACGCCCCCACCGACGCGAGCCTGTCGATACACCGCGAATGGCTGTTGATCGAGCTGCGCACCGAATGGTTCTACGGCGCCGACAGCTATCCGGCCGGCGCCCTGCTCGCGGCCAACTACGACGAATTCCTCGCAGGCACAGCCCAATTGACTCCTGTGTTCGCACCCGACGAACACACCGCGCTGAATCACTACGCCTGGACGCGCGACCACCTGCTGATGGTCACCCTCGCCGACGTGGCCAGCCGCGTGGAAATCGTCACGCCAGGAAACTGGCGCCGCGAGCCGATCCCGGGCATCCCGGATGCGACCAACACCGTCGTGGTCACCGCCGACGACACCGGCGACGAGTTCTTCTTGGACTCCAGCGGATTCGTCACGCCGTCGCGGCTCATGCGCGGCACCGGCCCCGGCCCGCTCGAACGGATCAAGTCCGCGCCGGCCTTCTTCGACGCCGAAAACATGGCGGTGGCACAGCATTTCGTGCCCTCGCAGGACGGCACGCCGATCCCCTACTTCGTGGTGCGCCCCGCCGACGCGCGCGGCCCCGGCCCGACCATGCTGTACGGCTACGGCGGCTTCGAATCGTCCAACACGCCGGCCTACAGCGGGGTGCTCGGCCGGCTGTGGCTGGCCCGCGGCGGCACCTACGTGCTCGCCAACATTCGCGGCGGCGGCGAATACGGGCCCGGCTGGCACACCCAGGCGATGCGCGAGGGCCGGCACAAGGTGGCCGAGGATTTCGCTGCGGTGGCAACCGATTTGGTGGAACGCGGCATCACGACCGTTGACCAGCTCGGCGCGCAGGGCGGCAGCAACGGCGGCCTGCTGATGGGCATCATGCTGACCCAGTACCCGGAGAGATTCGGCGCGCTGGTCTGCAGCGTGCCGCTGCTGGACATGAAGCGCTACCACCTGTTGCTCGCCGGCGCGTCGTGGATGGCCGAGTACGGCGACCCGGACAACCCGCAGGACTGGGCCTTCATCTCCGAATACTCGCCCTACCAGAACATTTCGGCGACGCGCCACTACCCGCCGGTGCTGATGACCACGTCCACCCGCGACGATCGGGTCCATCCGGGGCACGCGCGCAAGATGACGGCGGCGCTGCAGGCCGCCGGGCACCGGGTCTTCTACTACGAGAACATCGAGGGCGGTCACGCCGGGGCGGCCGACAACGAACAGGTCGCGTTCAAGTCCGCCCTGACCTACTCGTTCCTCTGGCGGATGCTGGGCCCATAGGATCGTGGCGTGTCAGCGACCCAACGCATCGAACTCACCCTGCTGGCGACCGGGCTGATCTTCGTCCTCGTTTCGGCGGCGCAGGCACGCTACCGATTCATCGGCGACCGCCGCGCCGGCCGGCGGTTCTACTGGGCGACCGCGGCGATCGGCACCGTGTGCTTCGCGATCGGCACGGGCCGGCTCTGGCCCAACGCCGTCTGCGTGGCGCTGATCTTCTCCGGCCTGATCGTCATGTCGGCCTACCTGACGACGCCCTACCTGAAGATCGGCGACCGCATCTACGCGTCGTCACCGGAAAACCGTCAGCCCGACCCCTAGGGAAGCCATGCCGACACCCGACTTCGAGACGCTGCTGTACACCACGGCCGGCGCGGTTGCCACCATCACGCTGAACCGTCCGGAGCAGCTCAACACCATCGTGCCGCCCATGCCGGACGAGATCGAGGATGCGATTGGGCTGGCCGAGCGCGACCCGGCCGTCAAGGTCATCGTGTTGCGCGGCGCTGGCCGGGCGTTCTCCGGCGGCTACGACTTCGGCGGCGGCTTCCAGCACTGGGGCGACGCCATGATGACCGACGGTCGATGGGACCCGGGCAAGGACTTCGCGATGGTCAGCTCCCGCGAGACCGGGCCGACGCAGAAGTTCATGGCCATCTGGCGCGCCTCCAAGCCGGTCATCGCCCAGGTGCACGGCTGGTGCGTCGGTGGGGCCAGCGACTACGCGCTGTGCGCCGACCTGGTCATCGCCAGCAACGACGCGGTGATCGGCACCCCGTACAGCCGGATGTGGGGTGCGTACCTGAGCGGGATGTGGCTCTACCGGCTCAGTTTCGCCAAGGTCAAGTGGCATTCGCTGACCGGGCGCCCGCTGACCGGGGTGCAGGCTGCCGAGATCGAGCTGATCAACGAGGCGGTGCCGTTCGAACGGCTCGAGGCGCGGGTCGCGGAGGTCGCCGCCGAGTTGGCCCGGATACCGTTGTCGCAGCTGCAGGCGCAGAAGCTGATCGTCAACCAGGCCTACGAGAACATGGGGCTGGCGTCCACGCAGACGCTCGGCGGCATTCTCGACGGCCTGATGCGCAACACCCCGGACGCCCTCGACTTCATCACCACCGCCCAGACCCGGGGTGTGCGCACGGCGGTCGAGCGCCGCGACGGTCCGTTCGGCGACTACAGCCAGGCCCCGCCGGAGCTGCGGCCCGACCCCGCACACGTCATCGTGCCTGATCGGGACCAATGCTGAGCTGACCTAGGAATTCTGTGTCGGCGGCCAAAAAGTGTTACCGTAGTTCCTATGTCTCGGCTGAGTTCTGGCCTGCGTGCAGGCGTCGCTGTCCTCGCCCTGGGTATCGCCGCCACGGCGTTCCCGAAAACGGCCCTGGCCGATTCCACCGAGGACTTCCCGATCCCGCGCAGGATGATCAACACCACCTGTGACGCCGAGCAGATCATGGCGGCCACCCGCGACACCAGCCCGGTGTACTACCAGCGCTACATGATCGACTTCAACAACCACCCGAACGTTCAGCAGGCGACCATCGACAAGGTGCACTGGTTCTACTCGCTGTCGCCCGAGGACCGCCGGACGTATTCCGAGAACTTCTACAACAACGACCCGCTGTGGTACGCGTGGCCGAACCACATGAAGCTGTTCTTCAACAACAAGGGCGTCGTCGCCAAGTCGACCGACGTGTGCGCCCAATACCCGCCCGGCGACATGTCGGTGTGGAACTGGGCCTAACGGCTTAACAATTCGCGCGCCGTAGAAGATCAGCGCGGCTGCACCACCCCGCCCGGCGGGCGCTCGTCGACGTTCCTCAGGAGCAATTCGCGCACGGCGGGACGCGGTCCGTACGGTCGCAGCATGGTGCTGGCCGGGCGTGGCCGCACGTGCTGCGGCCACCAGAACCAGCGCCCGAGCAGGGTGGCCAGCGACGGCGTCATGAACGACCGCACGATCAAGGTGTCGAACAACAGACCCAGCGCGATCGTCGTCCCCACTTGGGCCATCACCAGCAGCGGGCTGAACATGAACGTGGCCATGGTCGCGGCGAACACCAGCCCGGCGGAGGTCACCACCGAGCCCGAACCGGCCATCGCGCGGATCGTCCCCGTTCTGAGCCCGGCGTGGATTTCCTCCTTGAACCGCGATATCAACAGCAGGTTGTAGTCCGAGCCGACCGCCAGCAGCAGGATGATCGCCATCGCCAGCACCATCCAGTGCAACTTCATGCCCAGGATGTACTGCCATAGGAGCACGGAGAGTCCGAACGAGGCGCCCAGTGACAGCAACACCGTACCGACGATCACCAGGGCCGCCACGACGCTTCGGGTGATCACCAACATGATGATGAAAATCAGTGTGGCCGCGGCAATTCCGGCGATCAGCAGGTCGATGTCGGAGCCGTCGTGCATGTCCTTGTAGGTCGCGGCGGTGCCGCCGAGGTAGACCTTGGAGCCCTCCCAGGGCGTGCCCTTGATGGCCTCGTGCACGGCCTGCTTGATCGGTTCGATGTGGCTGATGCCTTCGGGACTCGCCGGGTCACCCTCATGGGAGATGATCAACCGGACGGCGTGCCCATCCGGCGAGATGAAATTTTTCAGGCCCCGTGCGAAGTCCGGGCTCTTGAACGCCTCCGGCGGAAGGTAGAACGTGTCGTCGTTCTTGGCTTTGTCGAAGGCGTCGCCTTGCGCGGTGGCGTTGTCCGCCTGCGCTTTCGACTGTTCGTTGAGGCCCATGGTGGTCGCGTAGTTCGACATGATGGTGTCGAGGTTGCGCTGCTGACTCTCGATCTGCGGCGGGATGAGCGCCACCAGCTGCGGCTGAATCCGATCCAGCTTGTCCAGGTTCGCGCTGAGCTCCACGATGTTCTGGGCCACCTGGTCGATGCCGTCGAGCGCGTTGAAGACCGACCGTAGCGCCCAGCAGACCGGGATGTCGTAGCAGTGCCGCTCCCAGTAGAAAAAGCTGCGGATCGGCCGCAAGAAGTCGTCGAAGTTGGCGATGTCGTCGCGCAACGCCTCGGTGATCTTCACGGTTTCTTTTGTGAGCCTGGTGGTTTCATGCGTCGTGTTGCTGAGGTCCTGGGTCACCCGCATCTGTTCGTGCAGGGTGGCCATCGTCTTCTTCAGCTCGTCCGCCTGCTTGAGCAGGTTGTTCGCCTGCTCCTCCTGATAGTGCTGGGTCTGGATCCGACCCGCGGCTTGTGCACTCATCTGAAAACCGAGGGTGCTGTGGTCCAGCGGCGTGCCCAGCGGCCGGGTGATGGTCTGCACCCGGCCGATACCGGGGATGTGGAAGACCGCCTTGGCAACCTTGTCCAGGACGAGGAAATCGGCCGGGTTACGCAGGTCGTGATCGGTCTCGATCATCAACAACTCGGGATTGAGCCGAGCCTGGTCGAAGTGCCGGTCCGCGGCGGCATAACCGACGTTGGCCGGGGTGTCCGCCGGCAGGAAGTGGCGGTTGTCGTAGTCCGTCTTGTATCCGGGCAGGGCGAGCAGACCGACCAACGCGATGCCGATGGTCACCGCGAGAACCGGTGCGGGCCAACGGACGACGGCGGTGCCGATGCGACGCCAGCCCCGGGTCTGCAGCTTGCGCTTCGGATCCATGAGCTTGAAGAACGAAGCCACCGTCAGTATCGCCGGGGCCAGCGTCAAAGCCGCCAGCACCGCGACCAGCATGCCGACCGCGCACGGCACCCCGAGCGACTGGAAGTACGGCAGCCGGCAGAAGCTCAGGCAGTACATCGCGCCGGCGATCGTCAGGCCCGATCCCAGCACGACGTGCGCGGTGCTGTGGAACATCGTGTAGAACGCTTGCTCGCGGGTCTCGCCCAGACCGCGTGCCTCGTGGTAGCGGCCGACCACGAAGATCGCGTAATCCGTCCCGGCTGCTATCGCCATCAGCACCAGCATGTTGTTGGCGAAGGTCGACAGCCCCATGATGCCGTAGTTACCGAGCGTCGCGACGACACCGCGGGCCGCCGCCAGCTCGATGAACACCATGGCCAGCATGATCAGAACGATGCTGATCTTCCGATAGACGATCAGCAGCATCACGATGATCACCAAAAAGGTGACAAGGGTGACGAGCATGACGCCCTTCTCACCCGCGTGGGACTGGTCGGCGAACAGCGGACCGGCGCCGGTCACATACGCCTTGATTCCCGGCGGCGCGGGCACCGAGTCCACGATCTTGCGGACGGCCAGGGCAGACTCGTTCGCCAGCCCGCCGCCCATGTTGCCGACGAGGTAGACCTGGACGTACGCGGCCTTCTGGTCGTGGCTCTGGGAACCCGCCGCCGTCAGCGGATCGCTCCAGAAATCCTGGACGTGCTGAACGTGTTTCTTGTCTTGCTCTACGCGCCTGACGATTTCGTCGTAGTAGCGGTGCGCTTCGGCCCCGAGTGGCTTGTCGCCCTCCAGCAAGATCATGGCCGAGTTGTCGGAGTTGAACTCTTTGAAAGTCGATCCGACCTTCATCATCGACTGAAAGGACGCCGCGTCCGTCGGGCTCATCGACACCGAGTGGGTTTTGGCGACGACCTCCAGCTGCGGGGCCACGGTGTTGGTGACGAACACGATGCCCAACCACACCAGGACGATCGGCAGCGCCAGCCGGTGGATCATCCGCGGCAGGAACGGCGGGATCAGCGGCTGCGAGATTGGCGGCGCAGCGAAATCAGCCTCGGCTGGCTCGCTCATGCGGACTTGTCCAGGCAGTAGACGAAGGCGTTCACGGTTTGGGTGGGATCCGAGCGGTTCGGAGTCTTGATGACGTCACCGCTCCCGTCGTGCTTGTTCACCACGAATTGGCAGGCGATCCAACTGCCGTCGCCTTGCGCCACCAGGTTTGCCGGGATGCCGGGCTTCGTTGAACTCAATACTTTGCTCCAGGGCAAGGGCACGTTGAGGGCCTGCTGTGGATGGGAGTTTTCGTCGAGGTAGTTGATGGTTGCCGTGCTGCCCGGTGGGCCCCAGACCTGGAGCGTGATCGTCTTGGCGTTGAACTCGTCGAGGACCTCGCCCGAGGTGCCACCACCGAACGAACCTTTGTGAACGCCGAATACGCCGTGCAATCGGTAGACGACGAATCCCGACAGCGCGACGACAGCCGCGATCGTGAGCACCAACCAGAAACGCGCGAACAGGCCTTTTAGGCCCTTTTTCTTGGCGCGCTGCGGAGCGAGGTTTTCGCCCTCCCCGCCAGTCGAGCCCGCCCTCAGCGGCTCGGTCCTAGGCTCAGTCGTCGTCATGGGCACTCCGAGTCCTTCCCCCTAATCATGGCTTCTCCGCGATGAGACCGACGCACGTCGCGGTCAGCAGCCGGGTGAGGGCCGACGCGAAGTCCAGATTCCATTCCGGCGGAATCACTTCCGGCTCCTCGGCATAGGCGTCGTTGAGGCGCTCCGGCGGGTTGGCGACCTGCCACAGCGTGGCCGCCAGCGAGTACGCCGCGAGCAAGATGTCGAGCGACCCCGAGCGGCCGAGTTCGGGCAGCGCGCTCTCGATGGAATCGGCGAGCGAGAGCGTGGCGGCGGTGCTGATGCGCTTGACCTCGACGACCCGCTCGACGTCCACCTCGTGTTCGAGGTGCAGGTGCAGGTTCGCCAGCAGGTCGCAGAAGAGCGGGTCCTGGGCCAGGGCGTCGGCCAGCGTCTCGGCGATCTGCGACGGCGACTTCCGGCCGGGCTGGGCCAGTTTCTCGGACACGGTGTTCGACCAGCGCACCCAGCCCTCGGCGGACAGGTGCAGGAGGACTTCCTTGTGCGAGGTGAAGTAGCGGCGCACGGCCGAGTAGTGAATGCCGGCGCGGCTGGCGACGGCGGTCAACGTGACCGAGGCGACGCCCGTCTCGAGCGCCAGCGAACGCGCGGCTTCCACGAGTGCCTCCGCACGTTGGCGCTTCTTCTCCTCGGTGCGGGCACGCTGGAAAGTCAACTGCGCCACCGACAGAGCGTAACGCACATTGTGTGATTTGTATAACGCACGCCGTGTGATTTGTGCCAGGTCACCGCGGCGCGCCGCGGGCGGGCGTCGGCGTCGGTGTCAAGCCTTGGGCGGCAAGCCTTTTCGCAAGCTGCCGAGCATCGCGGCGACCACCCCGGCGACCACCAGCGCGGCCCCGGTCAGCAGCGTCAGGTTGAGCCATTCGTGCAGGCCCGCCTCGGCGCGGCCGACCATCACCTCGGCGATGCGGCGGATATCGCCGGTGGTGCGGTTGAGCGCGTCGTTGACGTACCGGTGGGCGATCTCGATGCCCGCCCAGCCGCCGGCGCCGACCAGCAGCGCGGAGATGCCCAGGCTGGTGAGCGCCTTGCCGCGGCGGCGGGCGACGGCCAGCGTCAGCGCCGCGCAGACGACGCTGAGCGCGGCCGCCCCGATGCTCACCCAGGGGCCCCAGGTGGCGAGCGGGCGCAGCTGCCCCTGCCGCAGCGATCGCGGCGGCGATGCGGTCAACGGAACGGTAAGCGTCGCAGGCACTTTCACGTTGTGGCTGCTCAGGATCCGCTGCAGCGACGGGTCCTGCAGCATCGGGGCCACGTCGATCTCCCAGGCCTCGCCGGCGCCGTCGGCGGCGAACAACCAGCGGTGCGCGGCCCGGTTCGCCCGGGCGAACAGCCCCGGAAACGCCGGCCCGGCCGTGAACGCGGCGGCGGCCCGGTGCACCTCCGCGCCGTCGACCGGGCGGCCTCCGCCGCTGTGCTCGGCGATGAGCGCCGTCGCGCGGCCGGTCAGTTCATTCGCGGCGGCGGCCTGCAGCGCGCGGTCCGTCGCGGCCCGCTGGGCCAGCGCCGCGTAGCCGCCCTCGCTGACGACGTTGAGCTGCAGCCACGCCGCCGGGATCGCGACCGCCAGCGCGACGGTGGTGGCCAGCCACAGCACCGCCCGGAGCATCGCGGCCAGGAAGCGCACGCCGGAAAACCCTAGGGCGCGATGCCGCGAACGTAGGCGGCCTGCCCGAGGTGTTGGGCGCAGTCGTCGATGATGCTGACCAATCGCGCGCTGGCCGTCACCGGCGGATCCCAGTTGGTGTCGACCACCCGCTCCAGCTCGCCGGCGGTCACGCCGCCGACGTATTCAAGAGTGAGCTCGTGCACCGCGTGGTAGTACGCGGACAGCAGGTCCGCGGGCGCCTTGACCTTCCCGACCTGCTCGGGCTTGTGCCCGTAGCCGGTGTCGTTGCGCGGCAGGTCCAGCCCGAACCGGTCCACCCAGCCGTCGCGCAGCCACACCTGCTCGACGCCGGCCACGTCGGCCAGCTGGACGTCCTGCACCCGCGCGCTGTGCCAGAGCAACCAGGCGATGCTGTTGGCGTCGGGCGTCGCCCGATAGTCGGCGACGTCGTCGGTCAACCCGTCGGCGATGTCGTCGACGTGTTCGATCAACCGGGTGAAGGCGTCGCGGAGCAGTTCTTGGACGGCGGCATCGGAGCTGGAGGTGTTGGCCATACAGCGACACTAGATCCTGGCACGACCCACCGGCGCGGTCGTAGATTGTTTGGATGACGTACGACCTGATCATCCGCAATGGCACCATCGTCGACGGTCTGGGCGGTGAGCCGTACGTCGGCGACGTCGCGGTGCGAGACGGCCTCATCGCGGCGGTCGGCCACGTCAACGGCGAGACCGCCGCCCGCAAGATCGACGCGACCGGGCTGCTGGTCACCCCCGGCTTCATCGACCTGCACACCCACTACGACGGCCAGTCGATCTGGTCGGAACGCCTGACTCCGTCGTCGGCGCACGGCGTGACCACGGTGGTGATGGGCAACTGCGGCGTCGGCTTCGCCCCGTGCCGCCAGGAGGACCACGACGTGCTCGTCGACGTGATGGCCGGGGTGGAGGACATCCCCGGCGTGGTCATGACCGACGGCCTGCCCTGGACGTGGGAGACGTTCCCCGAATACCTGGACGCGCTGGACTCGGGCAAGCGTGACATCGACGTGGCGGCGTACCTGCCGCACTCGCCGCTGCGGGTCTACGTGATGGGCCAGCGCGGCGCCAACCGCGAACCCGCCACCGCCGAAGACCTGGCCAAGATGCGGGCGCTGGCCAAGGAGGCGGTCGAGGTCGGAGCGCTGGGCTTCGCGTCGTCCCGGCTGACCATCCACAAGACCGAAAGCGGTTCGCCCATCCCGAGTTACGACGCCGCCCGGGAGGAGATCGAGGAGATCGCCCGCGGGGTCGTCGACGGCGGCGGGGGCCTGCTGCAGTTCGTGCCGGACATCCCGGCCGGTGGCTACGAGCCCGTGCTGCAGACGGTGTTCGACGTGGCCGAGGACGTCGGCCTGCCGCTGACGTTCACGCTGGTTGTCGCGAATGCCGGCGACCCGACGTGGCCGGACGCCATCACGATGATCGAGAAGGCGAATTCACGGGCGGGCTCCGACGGCCCGCAGATCACCGCGCAGCTGCTGCCGCGCCCCATCGGCCTGATCATCGGGCTGCAGCTGACCGCCAACCCGTTCGTGCTCTACCCCAGCTACCGCGAGATCGCGCACCTGCCGCTGGCCGAGCGAGTCGCCGAGATGCGCAAGCCGGAGGTGCGCGCCCGCATCCTGGCCGACAAGCCCGGCGCCGGCCACCCGATCCTGTACGTGGCGCAGATGTGGGACTGGATCTTCCCGCTGGGCGACAACCCGGACTACGAGCCGAACCCGGCGGACAGCATCGGTGCCCGGGCGCGGGCCAAGGGGGTGGCACCGATGGAGGAGGCCTACGACCGGCTGCTCGACGACGACGGCCGCGCCATGCTGTTGGTGGCCACCAGCAACCTGCAGGGCAACTCGCTGGACACCGTCGGCGAGCTGCTGCACCGCGACGACGTGATCCTCGGGCTCGGCGACGGCGGCGCCCACTACGGGATGATCTGCGACGCCAGTTACTCGACGTATTTCCTGGCGCACTGGGCGCGCGACCGCAAATCGGGGCGGTTCACCGTGCCGGCGGCGGTCCGGGAGCTGACGTCGGTGCCCGCCCGGGTCGCGGGGCTGGACGACCGGGGCCGCATCGCCGTCGGGTACAAGGCCGACCTCAACGTCATCGACCACGCGGCGTTGCGCCTGCACAAGCCCGTTATCAGCTACGACCTGCCGGCCGGGGGGCGGCGCCTGGACCAGACCGCAGACGGGTACGTCGCGACGATCGTGGCCGGACAAGTGATCGCGGAGAACGGCGTCCCCACCGACGCCCGTCCAGGCAAGTTGGTGCGGGGGCGGCAAACTTGCCCGGTACCCGCGCAATAACGCCACCAAAGCGGCCGAATCCCGGGTAAGTTGAGCCGGTGACGAGCCCGCATTTTGCGTGGTTGCCGCCAGAAGTCAACTCGGCACGAATCTATGAGGGTCCCGGAGCCGGGCCGCTGCTTGCTGCCGCGGAAGCGTGGGACGGGTTGGCCGAGGACCTGGCATCGTCAGCATCGTCGTTTTCTTCGGTCACGTCAAATCTTGCCAACGGATCCTGGCAGGGGCCGTCGTCGGCGGCGATGATGGCGCTCGCCACGCATTACGTCAGCTGGCTCAGCGCGGCGGCCGCGCAGGCCGAGGCGGTGTCCAGCCAGGCCTCGGCCGTCGCGGCCGCGTTCGAGGGGGCGCTGGCGGCCACCGTGCAGCCCGCGGTGGTCGCGGCCAACCGCGCGCTGGCGCAGGCGTTGTCGGCCACCAACTGGCTGGGCCAGAACACCCCGGCGATCGCCGACATCGAGGCCGCCTACGACCAGATGTGGGCCTCGGACGTCGAGGCGATGTACGGCTACCACGCCGACGCGTCGGCGGCCGTGGAGAAGCTGGCGCCCTGGCAGCAGGTGCTGCAAAACCTCGGTTTCCACTTCAACAGCAGCGGCCAGCTCACGTTCGGCCTGCCGGCGGCGCGGGTTCCGCGCACGCTGTAGCGGCCCGGCCCGGGCCTATCCTGAGCATCATGCGCACGAAGAAGAGCGTGGACTTCGAGCGGCTCGCCGCCGCTCTTCCCGACTACCCGTACGCCTACCTGGTCACCGTCGACGACGACTACCGCGTGCACACCGTGACGGTCGAGCCGCAGCTGCGCGAGGCCACGCTCGACATCGGGCTCATCGGCGGCCGCACCCAACAGAATCTGGCCCGGCGCCGCGACGTCACGCTGCTGTGGCCCCCGGCCGAAGCGGGCGGCTACTCGCTGATCGTCGACGGCACGGCCGAGGTGACCGAGGCCGGGGACGCCGTTCGCCTAGGCGTCGTGCCCACCCGCGCGCTGCTGCACCGCGACGCCGACCCCGACTCGCCGGAGGCGGCCAAGGGTTGCCTGCACGACTGCGTGGTGTTCTCCAAGTGAGCCGCGTCGCTCCGCTCGCCCCGCCGTGGAGCGAGGAAGATGCCGCTGGCATCAACAGCTGGGGTCATCCGGACCGCACCTACGAGCCGCTGCTGTTGGTGCGCTGCCTGCAGCGCCACCCGGCGCTGGCCACCCGGCTGCGCAAGCTCGGCGAATCACTCTATGTCTCAGCGCTTTTGCCGGGCCGCACGCGGACGATCGCGATCCTGCGCATCTGCGCGCTGCTGGGTTGCGAGTACGAGTGGGGCGGGCAGGCGGCGTTCTGGGGGCCGATCGCCGGGGTCAGCGACGACGAATGCGACGCGCTGGTGACCGGGGGCGCCGACGACCCACGGTGGGGCCCGGACGAGCGCACGCTGATCGAGGCGGTGGACGAGGTGGAGCGCACCGGCTCGTGGTCGGAGGCGACCTGGAAAGGACTGGGGCGTTTCCTTTCGGACGAGCAGCGGATCGAATTGCTCACGGCCGTTGGCTGGTATCGCACCATCTGCACGCTGTGCAACGCGCTCGCGCTGCCGGTGGAGGGCTGGATGCGGCGCTGGCCCTCAGCCGGCTAGGTCCCGTTTGAGCCCCGGGTGCTGGTTCTTCAGCAGCGGCAGCAGCACGCGCCGCGGCATGAACTGGAACAGCCGGGTGGACAGCTGGCTCGGCAGCCCGGCGATCACGGTGCCGCGGTCGTGCTCGAGCGCGTCGACCCCGGTCCGCGCGACGTCCCGCGAGGGCATCCACATGAACTTCGGGAAGGCGTCGGCGAAGGTGCGCTCGTCCATGCCCGCGTTCTTGAGGAACTCGGTGCGCACCGGCCCGGGGCAGAGCAGGGCGACCGTGACGCCGGTGCCGGCGAGCTCGCCGCGCACCCCCTCGGTGTAGGTCTTCACGAAGGCCTTGGTGGCGGAGTAGCCGGCCTGACCCGGGAACGGGTGATACCCCGCGGTGGAGCCGACGTTGAGGATGGCGCCGCGTCCGCGCGGGACCATCTGCTGGACCGCGCGGGTGGTCAGGTCGATGACGGCCTCGACGTTGACCCGCACCTGGGCGATCTCGTCGGAGACGCGCGTCTTGGCCACCGAGCCGATGGTGCCGACGCCGGCGTTGTTGACCAGGATGTCGGCGGTCAGCCCGCGGCGGTCGACCTCCTCGAGGAGGCCCGCGCGTGCCGCCGCGTCCGCCACGTCGCAGGCGATCGCCTCGACGCGGACGCTGCCCGACAGTTCGTCGGCCAGCTCGCGCAGCCGGTCCTCGCGGCGGGCGACGAGGGTGACGCCGTGGCCGCGGTCGGCGAGCTCGCGGGCGATGTCGGCGCCGATGCCCGACGATGCGCCGGTCACGACGGCGGTGCTGGTGGGAGAGGGTGTCGGTAGGGCCACGCCCTTCACCCTAGGCCGACGCGCGAGTGGTTAGCCGGACAGCGCGTCGAACAACGCCGCCAGTTGGTCCGGCGACACCGAGGTGTTGCACCGTCCGCGGAGGTCGAGCAGCGGCTGCGCGATGCCCTTGAGATCGAGCGCTTCACCGGGATGACCGAGGAAGTAGCCACGCACCGAAGCCCTCGCGTCGGCGGGCGTTTGGCCGGCCGCGGCGGTCAGAACGTTATTGGCGTCGGGATGGCCGTCGAGATATCCGCTGGCCGAGTTCAGGACCCCGCTGGCCACCGCGGCGAACCCGCTGGCCGAACAGGGGTCCGGCGCGGCAGCTGCGGTCGGCGCCACCAAGACGCACAGAGCGCAGCCAAGAATCGCTCCGAAAGCCGTGCGCCATAACGATGTGCTCATTGCCTGGTCCTCCCGTGCCCAACTGATCGAACGTTCAGTACATCAGTTACCCAAAACCGCGCTCGGCGTACTCCGCGGCGCGCACGGAAAAGCCCGGCCCCCAGAGGGACCGGGCTTTTCAGTGGTTGGAACTTTTCCGCTCTTGGACTTAGAAGTCCATGCCGCCCATGCCGCCGGTCGGGTCGCCCGCGGGAGCGGCCGCCTTCTCCGGCTTGTCGGCGACGACGGCCTCGGTCGTCAGGAACAGCCCGGCAATGGACGCCGCGTTCTGCAGCGCCGAGCGGGTGACCTTGACCGGGTCGGCAACGCCGGCCTTGAGCAGGTCCTCGTACTCGCCGGTGGCCGCGTTCAGGCCGGTGCCGGCCTTCGCGTTGCGAACCTTCTCGGCGACAACGCCGGGCTCCAGCCCGGAGTTGAAGGCGATCTGCTTCAGCGGGGCCTCGAGCGCGACGCGCACGATGTTGGCGCCGGTGGCCTCGTCACCGGTGAGCTTGAGCTCCTCCAGGGACGGCGCCGACTGCAGCAGGGCGACGCCACCACCGGCGACGATGCCCTCCTCGACGGCGGCCTTGGCGTTGCGGACCGCGTCCTCGATGCGGTGCTTGCGCTCCTTGAGCTCCACCTCGGTGGCGGCGCCGGCCTTGATCACCGCAACACCGCCGGCCAGCTTGGCCAGGCGCTCCTGCAGCTTCTCGCGGTCGTAGTCGGAGTCGCTGTTCTCGATCTCCTGGCGGATCTGGGCCACGCGCCCGGCGATGGCGTCGGTGTCACCGGCACCCTCGACGATGGTGGTCTCGTCCTTGGTGACGACGACCTTGCGGGCCTTACCGAGCAGCGCGACGTCGGCGCTCTCCAGCGACAGGCCGACCTCTTCGCTGATCACCTGACCACCGGTGAGGATCGCCATGTCCTGCAGCATCGCCTTGCGGCGGTCACCGAAGCCGGGGGCCTTGACCGCCACCGACTTGAAGGTGCCGCGGATCTTGTTGACCACCAGGGTGCTCAGGGCCTCGCCCTCGACGTCCTCGGCGATGATCAGCAGCGGCTTGCCGGCCTGGATGACCTTCTCCAGCAGCGGCAGCAGGTCCTTGACGGTGGACACCTTGGAGCTGACCAGCAGGATGAACGGGTCCTCGAGGACGGCTTCCTGACGCTCGGCGTCGGTGACGAAGTACCCCGAGATGTAGCCCTTGTCGAACCGCATGCCCTCGGTGAGCTCGAGCTGCAGGCCGAAGGTGTTGGACTCCTCGACGGTGATGACGCCCTCGTTGCCGACCTTGTCCATGGCCTCGGCGATCAGGTCACCGATGGACTGGTCGCCCGCGGAGATGGCCGCGGTGGCCGCGATCTGCTCCTTGGTCTCAACGTCCTTGGCGGACTTGAGCAGGACCTCGGTGACCTTCTCGACGGCCTTCTCGATGCCGCGCTTGAGGCCAAGCGGGTTGGCACCCGCGGCGACGTTGCGCAGGCCCTCCTTGACGAGCGCCTGGGCCAGCACCGTGGCCGTCGTCGTGCCGTCACCGGCGACGTCGTCGGTCTTCTTGGCGACTTCCTTGACCAGCTCGGCGCCGATCTTCTCGTACGGGTCCTCCAGCTCGATCTCCTTGGCGATGGACACACCATCGTTGGTGATCGTGGGAGCGCCCCACTTCTTCTCCAGGACGACGTTGCGGCCCTTGGGACCCAACGTCACCTTTACCGCGTCGGCGAGGGCGTTGAGCCCCCGCTCGAGGCCGCGACGGGCCTCTTCGTCGTACGCAATTGTCTTGGCCATTGCGAAGTGATTCCTCCGGATCGGGAATGACACCGGGTGACCACAGCGTGGCCACCCCATTACTTACGCTGGCCGGGTGCAGTGCCCGCGACGGACGACCCCAGGTGTCTGCTGGTCTCACCGTCCCGACCTAGCACTCGCCAGTCGCGAGTGCCAACGTCATTCTTAGCACTCGCCTATGCCGAGTGCAAGAACAGGTCAGGCCTTATCGCTGCACGCGTAAACCGTCGATGACGACGTCGGTCGCCCGCTCGGCCAGGGCCGAGTCGTACGCCTGCATCGCCTGGCATCCGACCAGGATCGCCTTGAGATCCCGCATGTCGACATCCCGCCGCGCGGTGCCGGCCTCCTGCGCCGCGCGCAACAGCTCGCCCATCATGGCCTTGAAGGCGTCCTCGGCCTCCGGCGCCGCGCAGGCGATGTCGATCCCGTACCCCGCGAGGGCGTCGACCAGGCCGCGGTCCGCGGGCCCCCAGTGCAGCACCATCGAGCGCAGGAAGGCGAAGAGCGCCTCGCCGCCGCCCGCCGTTTCCAGCAGCTTGCGGCCGTCGTCCACCAGCTGCTGCATGCGGTCCTCGATCACGGCCGCGAAGAGCGCCTCCTTGGTCGGGAAGTGCCGGTAGACCGTGCCGGCGCCGACGCCGGCGCGGCGGGCGACCTCGTCGATGGGCACCGACAGGCCCTCCGCGGCGAAGGTTTCGTAGGCGACGTCCAGCACCCGCGCGCGGTTGCGCGCCGCGTCGGCGCGCAACGGCCGGGCGGCCTGCGCCATGTGTTCACCATTCATCGGTTGACAAAGCGGGGCGTGCGTTCCGTATAGTTGCATCAACCGGAGCGCTCGCCCCGTTTACCTTACTAGCTTGAGGAGCCTGCCATGGCCACTTCCAAGGCCAAGTGGACCGCCGCCGACATCCCCGACCAGGCCGGTCGCGTCGCCGTCATCACCGGGGCCAACACCGGCCTGGGCTACGAGACGGCCGCCGCGCTGGCCGACCGCGGCGCCCGCGTCGTGCTCGCGGTGCGCAACCTGGACAAGGGCAAGGACGCCGCCGCCCGGATCACCGCCGGCAGCCCGCACGCCGAGGTCGCGCTGCAGGAGCTGGACCTGACCTCGCTGGATTCCATCCGCGCCGCGGCCGCGCAACTCAAGGCCGATTACGACCACATCGACCTGCTGATCAACAACGCCGGCGTCATGTACACGCCGAAGGAGACAACCAAAGACGGCTTCGAGATGCAGTTCGGCACCAACCACCTCGGCCACTTCGCCCTCACCGGCCTGCTGCTGGACCGGCTCCTGCCGGTCGCCGGTTCGCGGGTGGTCACCGTCAGCAGCATGGGCCACCGCATCCTGGCCGACATCCATTTCGACGACCTGCAGTGGGAACGCTCCTACAACCGGGTCGCGGCCTACGGGCAGGCCAAGCTGGCGAACCTGCTGTTCACCTACGAGCTGCAGCGCCGGCTCGCCCCGCGCGGGACGACGATCGCCGTCGCCGCCCACCCCGGCGGGTCGAACACCGAGCTGGGCCGCTACACGCCCGCGGCGTTCCGGCCGCTGGTCAACGTGTTCTTCAGCGTGATCGCGCAGGACGCGGCCATGGGCGCCCTGCCGACGCTGCGCGCGGCCACCGATCCCGGCGTGCTCGGCGGCCAGTACTACGGCCCCGACGGGTTGGGCGAGACCCGGGGCTACCCGAAACTGGTGTCCTCCAGCGCGAAGTCGCACGACGTCGACGTGCAGCGCCGGCTGTGGGCCGTCTCCGAGGAGCTAACTGGCGTCGTCTACCCCGTCGACTGACGGGGAGAATAAGGCCCATGGCGGGCGTGCTGCAGGGCTACGACGTGGCGGGCACGCGGCTGCGCATCGTCGATGAGCCGGGGTCGATCGCGGCGGGTGTGGTCGCGACCGAACTCGCCATGGACGGCTACGGGCTCGGCCGCATCACGTTCGAACCCGGTGACGTCGTCGTCGACGTCGGCGCCCACGTCGGGATGGTCGCGATCTGGCTCGCGGTGCGCAACCCGCGCGTCACCGTGATCGCGATCGAGCCGGAACCGCTCAACGTCGCCCACCTGCGCACCAACGTCGCCGCCCACGGCGTCGACAACGTCGTCGTGGTGCCGCTGGCGTTGACCCGCGACCGGCGCACGGTGCGCATCGCGCGGCCCCCGCTGAACAGCGGGGGCGCCGGCTGCTACCACGACCGCGCGGATGGCTACCCCACCACCGAGGTCCGTTCGACGACGCTGGACGCGATCTTCGACGAGTACGTGCCGGGGCGATGCCGGCTGCTCAAGGTCGATTGCGAGGGGGCGGAACACGAAATCCTCCCGGCGAACCGCGCGCTGCGCCGGGTCGATTGGTTCGCCGGCGAATTTCACGTCAGCTCCCGGCTGGCCGCCGGCGGCCACAGCGCCGAGGCGCTGACCGCGTCGGTCGGGCAATTCGTCGATCCCGACCGGATGTCGGTGACGACGGTCGACCTCGACGACATGGCGGCGTGGGAGCGGCGATTCGCCGGAGCGGCCGGGTAGCGCCAGGCGCGCCACACTGGAGGCATGTCGCTCGTCGTCCCGCCCTATCCCCCGCCCCGATACACCAAGGACGAGCCGGAGATCAGCGCCTGGCTCAAGCGCGCCCCGGAAAACGGAGGGGCGCCGCCCGACTACGAAACCTTCGGGACCAAGTACCACTACCTGGCCAACCAGCAGGCCACCGACGGCGACTACGGCCTGTACCGGGTCGACATCGCCCCGGCCGGCGGCGGTCCCCCGGCCCACTTCCACCGGGCCATGTCCGAGGCCTTCTTCGTGCTGTCCGGGACGATGAAGCTCTTCGACGGCAACGAGTGGGTCGACGGGCATCCGGGCGATTTCCTCTACGTCCCGCCCGGCGGCGTGCACGGCTTCCGCAACGAGGCCGACCAGCCGGCGTCGGTCCTGATGTTGTTCGCGCCCGGTGCGCCCCGCGAGGCCTACTTCGAGGGGTTCGGGGCGCTGGCCGACATGACCGACGACGAGCGCCGGGAGTGGTTCATCCGCCACGACAACTACTGGATCCAGTAGGGTTTGGCGGTGCAGGTCAGGTCGAAGCGCGCCGCGGCATGGTTGCGAATGAAGGTCGAGACGGCGTTCAGCGCGCCGATCAGGACCGCCGAGCGGGTCAAGCGGCCCCGCCGGCCGGGCCTGCGGCCGGTGCCGACCGCGTCGGCCAGGGTGCGCGGGCGGCGGCTGAGGCCGCCGACAAGTCACCGACCGAAGCGGTAGTCGGCCTCGACCAGCTCGCGGGTGCGCTCGAAGAAAGTCCGCCCGCTGTAAGGCAATTGGGTGACCACCTTCCCGCTGGGATGCCGAAAGTAATTGCTGCACGCCAGCCACACCTTGCCCGCCATCGCGGCCTGTACCTCGTCGTTGTAGCGGCGCTGCGCGTCTGGTGTCACCTCCACGGTGTGCGCGCCGCGGGCGTGCATCGCGTCGAGAATGTGCCGGACGAAGGTGGTCTGCGCCTCGTGGATGTAGATGATGGAGTTGACGCCGTTGGTGTTGGGGCCGTACAGCGTGAAGAAGTTGGGGTAGCCGGCCACCAGCGTGCCCAGGTACGCCTCGGCGCCGCCGCGCCAATCCTCCGCGAGGCGGCGGCCGCCCGTCCCGTACACGTCGATGCTGGCCAGATAGTCGGCCGCGGTGAACCCGGTGCCATAGATGACGGTGTCGACGCGGTGCTCGACGCCGTCGACGGTGCGCACCCCGCGTTCGGTCAGCTCGGCGATGGCGGTCGTCTCCAGGGAGACGTTGGGCAGCGCGAAGGTGGGGTACCAGTCGCGTGACATCAGCGGCCGCTTGCAGCCGGCCGGATAGTCGGGCATCAGCTTGGCCCGCAGCTCGGGGTCGGTCACCTTGCGCATGAGGTAACTGCGGGCCAGCTCGGTCGCCTCGCGCGTCTGGTCGGCGTCGACGTCGAAGCTGGCCGACTCGTAGGCGTCGAACGCCTCGTCGCGCAGCTTCTGCGCCATCTCGGGATGGCGTTCGAACAGCTCGTGCTGCTCGGGCGTGAACGGGAAGTCGAACCGCGGTGCGATCCAGATCGGGGTGCGCTGAAAAACGGTGAGGTGCGCGGTTTCTCGCGCGATCGCGGGGACGTACTGGATGGCGCTGGCCCCCGTGCCGATGGACGCCACCCGCTCGCCGACCGTGGACTTGCTGTGATCCCAACGCGCCGAATGGAATTGGCGGCCCCGGAATCGGTTCGCCCCGGGGATGTCCGGAATGTAGGGCACGTCGAGCATCCCGACGGCGCTGACCACGGCGTCGAACTCGTGCTCACCACCGTCGCCGTCGACCAGGGTCCAACGACGCCGGGTGTCCGACCACCGGGCGGTCGCCACCGCGGTGTTGGCCCGCAGGCGCGCGGCCAGCCCGTGGCCGGCGGCCACCTTCTCGAGGTAGGCCAAGATCTCGGGCTGGTTGGCGTACGTCTTGCTCCACCGCGGGTTGGGCGCGAAGGAATACGAGTACAGGTGCGACGGGACGTCGCACGCCGCGCCGGGAAAGGTGTTGTGCCGCCACGTTCCGCCGAACCCGTCGGCCCGGTCGAAGATGGTGAACTCGTGGCCGGCCTCGGCCAGCTGGATGCCCATGGCGATGCCACCGGCGCCCGCGCCGATGATCCCGACGGTCGGCTTCATCCCCATTGCGCGTAGTACGGGCGCTGCGGGCGGCTCTTCTCCACCAGGATGAACACCACGCCCCAGGGGTCGACAAACCAGGTGGTGCGGACCCCGGCCACCTCCGCGATGCCGTTGACCAGAAACCGCACGCCCTTGCTCTCCAACTCCGCCCGGGTGGCGTCGAGGTCGGAACAGATCAGCCCGACGTGCGACAGGCCGTGATCGGTCAGGGCCCGACCAGCACTGCCGCCGCCGACGTTCAGGTATTCGATGACCTCGAGCACGCGATCGCCGTCGTCGCCGAACCCCACGATGGCCGCCTTCATGCTGGGATCGGCCACCAGCTCACCCATGTCGTCGCGAATGGCGTTACCGCTCATGACATACGGCGGCGAAAGCACACGCAGGCCCAACACGTCGCGATAGAACGCCACGGCGGCCTCGCAGTCCGGAACACACACCCCGGTGTGGGCCATCCCGGTAATCACGTTCTCGACTCTACGTCGGCCTGCGCAATTCGGCGGGCCGATAATGGCCGGGTGCGGTCGGTCCAAGAACATCAGCGCGTCGTCGCCGAACTGATCCGTTCCCGGCCGGCGGCCACCGCGGTGCTGGCGGCGGCGCAGGGCCTGGTCCTGGCCGACGACGTGGTCGCCCGGCTGGCGCTGCCGGTCTTCGACAACTCCGCGATGGACGGCTACGCGGTGCGCGCCGAGGACACCTCCGGCGCCACGCCCGAGCACCCGGTGGTGCTCGAGGTCGCCGAGGACATTCCCGCCGGGCGCACCGACGAGTTGACGCTGCAACCGAATACCGCGCACCGCATCATGACCGGCGCGCCGCTGCCGGCCGGGGCGACGGCCGTGGTGCCGGTCGAGGACACCGACGGCGGGGTTGACGTGGTGTCGATTCGCGCGCCGCGCGAGCCCGGCAAGCACATCCGGCGCGCGGGCGAGGACGTCGCCCCCGGCACCACGGTGCTGCGGCGCGGCCAGGTGGTGACGCCGGCCGTGCTCGGCCTGGCGGCGGCGCTGGGAATGGCCGAGCTGCCGGTGCTGCCGCGCCAGCGGGTGCTGGTGATATCGACGGGCTCGGAGCTGGTGACGCCGGGCGATCCGCTGCGGCCGGGGCAGATCTACGAGTCGAATTCGATCATGCTGGCCGGCGCGGTCCGCGACGCCGGGGCCGACGTGATCGCGGTGGCGACCGCCGAAGACGATGTCGCACAGTTCAGTTCGCTCATCGATGAGTACGCCGGCGAGGCGGACCTGATCATCACCAGCGGTGGGGTCAGCGCCGGCGCCTACGAGGTGGTCAAGGACGCCTTCGGCCGCGAAGGTGACCAGGGCGTCGAGTTCGTCAAGGTCGCGATGCAGCCCGGCATGCCGCAGGGCATCGGCCGGGTGGCCGGCGCGACGATCGTCACGCTGCCCGGTAACCCGGTCAGCGCCCTGGTGTCCTTCGAGGTGTTCATCCGGCCCGCGCTGCGCCGCGCGATGGGCCTGCCGGACGCGGACCGCCCGCACCGCGCCGCGGTGCTCACCGAGTCGTTGACCTCGCCGCGGGGCAAGCGCCAGTTCCGCCGCGCGGTGCTGGACCGCGACGCGGGCACGGTCACCAGTTACGGCCCGCCGGCCTCGCACCACCTGCGGTGGCTGGCGTCCGCGAACGCCCTGCTGGACATCCCCGAGGACGTCGTCGAGGTGCCGGAGGGCACCGAGCTGCAGGTCTGGGATCTGAGCTAGCCAAGCTTTCGTAAGATGGCCGCGTGGCACGACGCCCCCGCCCAATCGGCCCCACGGCCGAGGAGCCAACGTTCAGCCCGCAGCACGCGTTGGAGTTGGTGCGGGCAACCGTTCCGCCGGTCCACCCGGCCGGCCGCCCGTTCATCGCGGGCGGGCTGGCGGTGGCGCTGGCCGGCCGCAAGCACCGGTGGATTCGGCGGGCCGGCCTGCTGGCGGCGGGCGCGTGTGCCGGCTTCTTCCGCCACCCGCCCCGGGTGCCGCCGGCCCGGCCGGGCGCGATCGTGGCCCCCGCCGACGGGGTGGTCTGCGTGATCGATTCCGCCGCCCCGCCCGCCGAACTCGGCATGGGTGACGCGCCGTTGCCGCGGGTGAGTATCTTCCTGTCGCTGCTGGACGCCCACGTGCAGCGCGCGCCGGTGAGCGGCGAGGTGATCGCCATGCAGCACCGGCCCGGCCGGTTCGGCTCGGCCGATCTGGCGTCGGCCAGCACCGAGAACGAGCGCACCAGCCTGCGGATCCGGACGCCCGCGGGCGCGGAGGTGGTGGCGGTGCAGGTCGCGGGGCTGCTGGCGCGGCGCATCATTTGCGACGCCCGCGTCGGGGACAAGCTCACCATCGGCGACACCTACGGACTGATCCGGTTCGGCTCCCGGCTCGACACCTACCTGCCGCCGGGCGCCGAACCGTTGGTCCTTGAGGGACAGCGGGCGATCGCGGGCGAGACCGTGCTGGCCGAGCTGTCATGATCAGCAAGCCGCGCGGCAGGCCGTCGGTCAACCTGCAGATCCTGCCCAGCGCGATGACGGTGCTGTCCATCTGCGCGGGCCTGACCTCGATCCGGTTCGCCCTCGAGTACCAGCCGAAGGCGGCGATGGCGTTGATCGCCGCGGCCGCCATCCTCGACGGGCTGGACGGGCGGGTGGCCCGCATCCTGGACGCCCAGTCGCGGATGGGCGAGGAGATCGACTCGCTGGCCGACGCGGTGAACTTCGGGGTCACACCGGCGATCGTGCTCTATGTGACGATGCTGACCAAGTCGCCGGCCGGCTGGGTGGTGATCCTGCTCTACGCCGTCTGCGTGGTGTTGCGGCTGGCGCGCTACAACGCACTGCAGAACGACGGCAGCCAGCCCGCCTACACCCACGAGTTCTTCGTCGGGATGCCGGCGCCGGCGGGCGCGGTGTCGATGATCGGGCTGATCGGGCTCAAGCTGCAGTTCGGTGAGGGCTGGTGGACGTCGACGACGTTCCTGTGCATCTGGATCACCGGGACGTCGATGTTGATGATCAGCAAGATCCCGATGCGCAAGATGCACGCCGCGGCGGTGCCCCCGAGCTGGGCCGCGCCGCTGCTGGCGCTGCTGGCGATCTGCGCGGCCGCGGCGGTGCTGGCGCCCTACGTCCTGATCTGGGTGATCATCATCGCCTACCTGTGCCACGTGCCGTTCGCGGTCCGCAACCAGCGCTGGCTGGCCGCGCACCCCGAGGCGTGGTCCGAGGAACCCAGGCAGCGCCGCGCCGCGCGACGCGCGATCCGCCGGGCGCAGCCGAACCGCCGGTCCATGGCGCGGCTCGGCCTGCGCAAGCCGGGTGGGCGCCTGCCATGAGCCGGCCGGGCGAGGATGCGCCCCGTCAGCTCACGCTCACCGCGCGGTTGAACACCTCCGCCGTGGACTCGCGCCGCGGGGTGGTCCGCTTGCATCCGAGCGCCATTGCGGCGCTTGGCATTCGGGAGTGGGACGCGGTGGCGCTGACCGGCTCGCGGACGACCGCGGCGGTGGCCGGCCTGGCCGGAGCGGACACACCGGTGAGCACCGTGCTGCTCGACGACGTGACGCTGTCCAACGCCGGGCTGCGCGAGGGCACCGCCGTGATCGTCGGCGCGGTCACCGTCTACGGCGCCCGGTCGGTGACGCTGTCCGGCTCGTCGCTGGCCAGCCAGTCGATCGCCCCGGTGACCCTGCGGCAGGCCCTGCTCGGCAAGGTGCTGACCGTCGGCGACGCCGTCTCGCTGCTGCCCCGCGACCTGGGGCCGCCGTTCTCGACGTCGGCCGCTGCCCGCGCGCTGGCCGCCTCGGTCGGCATCAGCTGGACCTCGGAGCTGTTGACCGTCACCGGCGTGGATCCGCAGGGACCCGTTAGCGTGCAACCGAATTCGCTGGTCTCCTGGGGCGTGGGCGTTCCGTCGGGCGCCGGGGCGTCGTCGCCCGTATCGATCGAGGTGACCACGCCGGACACGGTCGTCGAGGAACTCAAAGGCTCGCAGCCGCAGGCCGCCAAGCTCACCGAATGGCTCAAGCTCGCGCTCGACGAGCCGCACCTGCTCAAGACCCTGGGCGCCGGCGCCAACCTCGGCGTGCTGGTGTCGGGCCCGGCCGGCGTCGGCAAGGTGACGCTGGTGCGCGCGGTGTGCGCGGGCCGCCGGCTGGTGAACCTGGACGGCCCGGAGGTGGGCGCGCTGGCGCCGGAAGACCGGCTCAAGGTCGTCGCCTCGGCGGTGCGGGCCGTCCGCGACGGCGGCGGCGTCCTGTTGATCACCGACGTGGACGCGCTCCTGCCGGCCACCCCCGAGCCGGTGGCCGCCCTGATCCTGGGCGAGCTGCGCACCGCGGTGGCCACCGAGGGCGTCGCCCTGATCGCCACCTCCGCGCGGCCCGACCAGCTCGACGCCCGGCTGCGCGCGCCGGACCTGTGCGACCGGGAGCTGAGCCTGCCGCTGCCCGACGCCGGGACCCGCAAGGCGCTGCTGGAGTCGCTGCTGAAATCGGCGCCCGCCGGAGCGCTCGATCTCGATGAGATCGCCGCGCGCACACCGGGTTTCGTGGTGGCCGACCTGGCCGCGCTGGTGCGCGAGGCGGCGCTGCGCGCGGCGTCGCGGGCCAGCTCCGATGGCCGGCCGCCGGAGCTGAACCAGGAGGACCTCGTCGGTGCCCTGACGGTCATCCGGCCGCTGTCCCGTTCCGCCAGCGAGGAAGTGGCCGTCGGCAACGTCACCCTCGACGACGTCGGCGACATGGCCGAGGCCCGGCAGTCGTTGACCGAGGCCGTGTTGTGGCCGCTGCAGCACCCGGACACCTTCGCCCGGTTGGGTGTCGACCCGCCCCGCGGGGTGCTGCTGTACGGGCCGCCCGGCTGCGGCAAGACCTTCGTGGTGCGCGCGCTGGCCAGCACCGGTCAGCTGTCCGTGCATGCGGTCAAGGGATCCGAGCTGATGGACAAGTGGGTGGGCAGCTCGGAAAAGGCCGTCCGCGAACTGTTTCGGCGCGCCCGCGACTCCGCCCCGTCGCTGGTGTTCCTCGACGAGATCGACGCGCTGGCGCCCCGGCGCGGGCAGACCTTCGACTCGGGCGTCACCGACCGGGTGGTGGCCGCGCTGCTCACGGAGCTCGACGGCGTCAACCCGCTGCGCGACGTCGTCGTGCTGGGCGCCACCAACCGGCCGGACCTGATCGACCCGGCGCTGCTGCGCCCGGGTCGCCTCGAGCGGCGGGTGTTCATCGAACCGCCCGACGCCGCCGCGCGCCGCGAAATACTGCGCACCGCAGGCAAATCCGTGCCGCTGAGCGACGACGTCGACCTGGACGAGGTGGCCGCCGGGCTCGACGGCTACAGCGCCGCCGACTGCGTGGCGCTGCTGCGGGAGGCGGCCCTGACCGCGATGCGGCGGTCCATCGACGCCACCGATGTGACGGCCGCCGACATCGCCGCGGCGCGCCAAATCGTGCGCCCCTCATTGGATCCCATGCAGGTGGAGTCGTTACGGGCCTTCGCCAAAGCTCCGTAGCACGGCCAGCGCCGAGGCCGCGACGTCTTTTTCCAGCCAGGACGGCATCGGGTCGTCGTGGGCGTGGCGCCGCACCACGGCGTAGGGCAGGTCCGCGACCGCTCGCGCGACGGCGTCCACCGACCGCGGCCTGCTGTTCCCGTACAGCTGCCGCGCCAGCACCGCGAGGCGCTCGGTCAACGGGGCGTTCATCGCGGCCAGCGTCTCCCGGAATGAGGCGTCGGGTTCGTCGTCGAGCAGGTCGCCGGGCCGGATCGTCAACAACAGCCGGGCGTCCTCGGGCAGTTCGCGCGCGAATCTGACGGCCGACACCGCCATCGCTATCGCCGTTTCCATGGCGGTGTCCGCCGCCGTCGCGGCGTCCGCGGCCAGCGCCCGCGCCTGGAAGCGTTCGAGCGCGCGCAGCCACGCCGCGGTCAGGATGCCGTCCCGGTTGCCGAACCGGTGATACAGCGTGCCCGCCGGGGCGCCGCTGGCCTTTGCGATCGCCGCGACGCTGGCCGCGCGCGGGCCGCCGTCGAGCACCAGCGCCCGGGCTGCGTCGAGGATCACATCGGTTTCATGCTTCCGCGGAGGGGCCATGATCTAGTACATTCCTTCTATATGGAACGATTACCCTATATCGATGAGCATGCCATAACCGTCGACGCGGAGCGCGCGGACACGTGGTCCGCGCTGCTGCGGGTGCTGTGCCGGGACCCGGGCGACCCGTCGACCGTGCCGCCCGGCTTCGCGCTGGACGAGGCGCGGCCGCCGGCGCGATTCGCGCTGAAGGGCCGGCACCCGTTCGCGGTGTACCGCTGGGTGTTCGAGCTGGACGACGATCCGGCGGGCGGCACCCGGGTGCGCGCGGCCACCTGGGCGGCCTTCCCCGGCCCGCACGGCAAGGCCTACCGGGGGCTGGTCATCGGCAGCGGTGGGCACCGCGTGGTGGTCCGCCGGATGCTGAAACGCATCGCGGCGACCGCCGAGCGGGCCGACTACACCGACGTGTTCGAAGTGCCGCTCCCGCAAGGGGATTCGCGCGGCGCCGAGCAGATGTTCCGGGACGCCCTGGGGCACGCCCCGGGCGGGGGCGTCGTGCTGTGGATCCACCGCCACGTGCTGAGGTTCGACCTCGGCCCGGGCTCGTCGCCCGATCACCCCATCGGCTGGACGATGGTGCGGTCGGAGCACGACGAACTCGTGCTGCGCGCGCGGGGGCCGCTGATGGATGGCGAGCTGACGCTGCGCCGCGAGGACGGTCGGCGGGCCGCGCTAACCACCCGCGTGCGTTACCGCCGCCGGCTCACCGCTCGAGCCGTCTGGGCGGTCGTCGGTCCGCTGCATCGGGTGGTGGCGCCACGGCTGATGGCCCGCGCCGTGGTGTGGCAGCCTATACCGGCATGACCGAGCACCCGACCGCGCTGCAGATCGTCGACGGAATCGATCTGTCCGGCAAGGTCTGTGTGATCACCGGCGCGTCCTCAGGGCTGGGGCGCGAGTCGGCGCGGGCGCTGGCGGCGGCCGGCGCGCATGTCGTCCTGGCCGCCCGCGACGCCGAGGCGTTGGACCGGACCGCCCGCTGGATCGCGGCCGAGGTGCCCGGCGCGATCACGTCGCAGGTGCGGCTCGACCTCACCGCGCTGGCCGCGGTGCGCGCGGCGGCCGGCGCGATTCGCGAGATCGCCCCGGCCGTCGACGTGTTGATGAACAACGCCGGGGTCATGTTCACCCCGTTCGGCAGGACGCGCGACGGCTTCGAGATGCAGTTGGGCACCAACCATTTCGGGCACTTCGAACTCACCCGGCTGCTCGTCCCGCAACTGGCCGCCGCCGGCGGGGCCCGGATCGTCAACCTGTCGTCCGGCGGTCACGTCCTGGGCGACGTCGACTTCGACGACCCCAACTGGGAGCGCCGCCCGTACGACAAGTTCGTCGCGTACGGCGCGTCGAAGACGGCGAACATCCTGCACGCGAAAGAGGCCGACCGGCGGCTGCGCGATCGCGGGATCCGCGCCTACGCCGTGCATCCCGGCACCGTGGCCACCGCGCTCGCGCGGCACATGTCGCGGGCGGACTTCTCCCAGCTGCGCGGGCTGGCCGGCGGGTCCCTCGACGTCATTACCCCCGAGCGCGGCGCGGCCACCCAGGTTTGGGCGGCGGTCAGCCCGGAGCTGTCCGACCGGGGCGGCCTCTACCTCGAAGACTGCCGAATCAGCGAACGGGCGGCCCCCTACGCCCGCGACGGGCAGCGCGCGGCGCGGTGGTGGGAGCTCTCCGAGCAGCTCACGGATCGGGCAGCGCCGTCCACTCCCGGGACAGTCGCGACGTGAACGACGCCGGCCGGCGCTCGAGAAAGGCCGCGACCCCTTCGCCCGCATCGGGCGTGCCCATCACGCGGTGGTGCAGCTGCGTTTCCAGCGCGGCGACCTGTCGCGGGGTGTAGTTGTTGATCGCGGTGTCCCACAGCAGCCGTTTGCTCAGCGCCGCCGACATGGGCGCCACGTTGACCGCGATGTCGCGGGCCACCGCGACCGCGTGGTCGAGCACCTGTCCCGCGGGCAGCGCGCGGTTCGCGATGCCGAGCGCCGCCGCCTCTGCCCCGCCGAAGGTGCGCCCGGTGAGCAGGATGTCCGCGGCCACCCCCAGCGTGGTCAGCTGCGCCAGCGTCCAATGCGCCATGCAGTCGGCTAGCACACCCCGGCGGACTTGCACCACACCGTATTTCGCGTCGTCGGCGACGAAGCGCAGGTCGGCTTGCAGGGCGATGGTCAGGCCGATGCCGATCGCGTGGCCGTTGACCGCGGCGATCACCGGCTTGCGCAGCTCGAAGGCGGCCGGGGTGATCGGCGACGCCGAGAATTCCTCACCTGGGGCGCCGAAAGGGCTTGTCTCGCCGGAGAAATCCGCGCCCGCACAGAAGGCTCGCCCGGCCCCGGTCACCACGATGGCCCGGACGTCGTCGTCGCCGTCGCAGTCGGCGTACGCCCGACTCAGCAGCGCGCCCATCTCGGCGGTGTAGGCGTTGAGCTGCTCTGGCCGATTGAGCGTGAGCACCGCCACGCCCGCGTCGACATCGACCGTCACCTCCGGGCTCATCGCAGCGCCGGGGTGCGGTGCAGGGCGCCGATCAGGTCCGCGACGTCCGCAGCGGCCGGCGTGTAACCCGGGAAGTAGCAGCACACCTCGGCGGCGTGCTCGCCGAACCGGGCGGCGATCTGCCGCGCGCAGTCCTCGGGGGTGCCGACAATCCCGATCCGGGCCACCATCTCGTCGCTTATCAGCCGGCGCATCTCGGGGAAGCGGCCTTGTTTGGACAGGGCGTTGAGCTCAGGCTGGACGTCGGCCCAGCCCTCGGCCTCGAGCACGGGCAGGTAGGCCGGCGTCGAGCCGTAGAACGAAATGAGGCCCGCGACACCGGCTTTCGCGGCGACCAGGTCTGCCTCGTCGCGGCCGACGGCGACCATGGCCTGGACGATGATCTCGAAGTCCTCGGCGGATCGCCCGGCGCGCCGCAGGCCCTCGTCCACGGCGGGCAGGGTGCGCTCGGCGAAGTGGCGGCCGCTGTTGAAGGGCATCACCAGCAACCCGTCGGCCACCTCGGCGGCGGTGCGCGTCATCACCGGGCCCAGCGCCCCCAGCACCACCGGCGGCGGCCCGAACGGGTTGGGCCCGGGATTGAAGTTGGGTGCCATGATGGTGTGGGTGAAGAATTCGCCGCGAAAGTCCAAGCGGGCGTGGCCTTCCCAGGCCGCGAAGATCGCCTTGATCGCCGCAATGGTCTCGGCCATTCGGGCCGCGGGCCGCTCCCACTTACTGCCGTAACGCTTTTCGATGTGGGCCTTCACCTGCGAGCCGAGGCCGAGCCGGAACCGCCCCCCGCTGTAGAGCTGCAGGTCGTAGGCGGCGTGCGCCAGATGCAGCGGGCTGCGGGGCGGCGCGATCGCCACGTTGGTCATCAGCTCCAGGCCGGTCGTGCCGGCGGCTAGGATCAGCGGGAAGAACACGTCGTGCTGGCCCTCGAAGGTGAACAGGCCGTCGGCGCCCGTCGCGGCGATCTCGGCCGCGCTCGAGGCCGCGTCCACCGGTGAGCCGTTGACCTGCAGATGTACCTTCATCTACTCCCCTGTCGAGCTATTCGGAAAGCTGGAACTCCACCACCTCGGCCACCGCGGCCACCGCCTCGCGCAGCGCGGTCAGGCGCTCGGCGACCGACGGCGCCGCCAGCACCGTGTATCGATCGGCGGTGCCGATGGGGATGCGGGACGCCAACGCGTACAGGCGTTCCCCGGGATCGCCGGCCGCGTCGTCGCCCAGGATCGCCTCGCGGCCCGGCAGCGCCAGGCCGCGCGCGTCGGCGATCCTCTCGAACAGGGCCATCACCGCGTCCTCGACCTCGCGGAGGTGGGCCGGGGTGACCGGATCACCCGGCTCGTCGGGCCAGACCGCCACGGTCGCGCGCGGGTAGGGCTCGTCGGGCAGCCACTGCGACACCCGGATCCGTTCCCCGGTGCGGCAGTGCATCGAGTACCGGCCCGCGCCGTGCTCGACGCAGTCGGTGATCCTGGCCAAAACGCCGACATCGCAACGTGATTCGCCGCCGCCGACCTCACGTCCCCGCGAGATCAGCACCACGCCGAACGGATCGCCGGTGGCCAGGCAATGCCGGACCAGCGCACCATAGCGCGGCTCGAAGATGCGCAACGGCAGGTCCTGATCGGGCAGCAGCGCCGACTCCAGCGGGAACATCGCCAGTTCCATCAGATCTCCAGCTCGGCCACCAGGGCGTCGACCACCGTCCGCAGGTCGCCGTCGTTTTCCTCGGCCACCCGGCGCTGCCGCTGATAAGACGCGCCCTGCCTGGGGATCTCGGCCACCGCGGCCAGTTCGTCAACGCAATTCAGCGATTTCGCGACGGGCTCGAGCCGGTTGAGCACCTCGTCGAGGTCCTCGGTGACCAGCCGCTCGTTGCTGTCGGCGTCCTGGATGATGATCGCGTCCAGCCCGTAGCGGGCCGCGCGCCACTTGTTCTCCTGGTTGTGCCAGGGCGGCATGGTCGGCAGCGTCTCGTCGGCCTCCAGCCTGCGGTCCAGGTCCACCACCAGGCAATGCGTCAACGCCACCAGCGCGCCCAGCTCACGCATGTTCGACACCCCGTCGCACACCCGCACCTCGATGGTGCCCAGGTGCGGCGAAGGCCTGATGTCCCAACGGACTTCGTCGACGTGATCGATGATGCCGGTCTTCTTCTGGTCGTAGACGAAACCCTCGAACTCCGCCCAGGTCTGAAACTGGAACGGCAAGCCGGCGGTGGGCAATTGCTGGAACATCATCGCGCGGTTGCTGGCGTATCCGGTGTCCACCCCGGCCCACCACGGCGAGGACGCCGACAGCGCAAGCAGGTGCGGGTAGTACTTCAGCAGCGACGTCATGATCGGCATGACCTTGTGCGCCGAGGAGATCCCGACGTGCACGTGCACGCCCCAGATCAGCATCTGCCGTCCCCACCATTGGGTGCGCTTGATCAGTTCGGCGTACCGGGGCGCGTCGGTGAGCTTCTGGGTGGTCCACTGCCCGAACGGGTGCGCGCCGGCACAGAACAGCTCCATCCCACGGTCCCGGACGATGCGGTGCGCGGGCCCCAGGGTTTGGCGCAGATCCTCCATCGCCTCCCCGGTGGAATTGCACACGCCGCTGACCACTTCGACCGTGTTGCGCAGCAACTCCTTGTGCACGCGCGGGTTTTCGCCGATCTCGGCGATCACCGCCGTGGCCTCGTTGCTCAGGTCGCGGGTCTGCGCGTCGACGAGGGCGAACTCCCACTCCACGCCGAGTGTGGGCCGCGGTGAACGGGCGAAATCGATGCGCGCGGTTGCCCTGTTAGCCGGCACCGATCACACCGCACGCGACCCGCTTGCCGGCGTCACCGGTGCTCATCGTCATCTGGTCGGGACCCGGGGTTCCGTTGCTCTGGCTGTAGCGCTCCGGCGGGATGTTGGCGAAATTGTCGGCGCCGGCGTGGATGATGATCGCGGTCTTCTCGCCGGTGAGCAGGTCTTCCATGGCGAACGCCTCGGTGGTGGTCATCAGCATCGCGGAGCCGTCCCTGCGCACCTGAAGCGACGTCAGGTCACCGCTGGCCGGCTCGCCCGTGTGCCCGGGCTTCTGGAAGTGTCCACCCGCGGACAGGAAGTCGCCCGGCGCGCCGCCGGTCGGGGCGACGGAGCTGGGCTCGCACTTGCCGACCTTGTGAATGTGCACCCCGTGGAAGCCGGGCGTCAGCTCCCCGTTGGCCGTCGTCTCGATCGTGATGGTGGCGTAGCCGTTGTTGAACTGGAATGTCGCGGTGCCGACCTCGGTGCCGTCGGCCGCCCTGAGGTGGGTGGTGATGTTCTGCCCCGGCGCCGCGGCGGGCCGGCCCTCCGGGGTCCCGCCGCCCGACGGCGCCGGCGCCCCGGTCCAGACCGCCGGCGTGGTGCCCGGTGACGACGAGGCGTGTTGGGGCGACGAGCACGCGTTCAAAAGCGCCACGGAAGTGGCTGCGCAGAGCGCGGAAACGGTGACGGCGGCTTTGCGGTGACCGGCGAGGGAAGGCATAGCGGAAGCCTAACCGCTGACGCGTCAACCCGTAACGAGGACGATGACCCCGGGCGGCTGGCCGGACAGCGCGGGGATGCGCGGCTCGACGGGCGCGCCCAGGCTTTTGCCGACCGCGTCGGCCGTCGCGTGCTCGTCGTCCGCGTCGGTGAAGTAGACGGTGGTGGCCGTGACGTCGGGCACGGTCAGGTTGTCGACCTTGGTGACGTTGAAGCCGGCCGCCGTGAGCTGATCCTTGGTGCGGGCGCCGACGCCCTCTTTCGTCGAGATGTTGTAGATCTGCACCTCGGCGTGAGTTCCCGCGGGCTTATTGCTGGTCGGCGTGGCCGACGAGCTGGTGGAGGTGGACGTGGAGACCGCCGACGCCGAATCGTCCTCGGAGCTGCCGGAGGACCCCAGCGCCTGCCATCCGAGCAGCAGGAAGATGACGCCCAAGAACAACAGCACCATCACCATGGCCCGCAGGGGCAGCCCCGTGGAGTCGGGGACTCGCTCTTTCATCGAGCCCACTGTAGCGAGTCAGGTCACCTCGAAGCCGAGGCGCCGCGCCGCCCGGGCCTTCTGACGGCTGGCGCGCAGCCGCCGCAACCGCTTCACCAGCATGGGGTCGGCGGCCAGCGCCTCCGGCCGGTCGACGAGCGCATTGAGCACCTGGTAGTACCGCGTCGCCGACATCGAGAACAATTCCTTGATCGCTTCTTCTTTCACGCCCGCGAATTTCCACCACTGACGTTCAAAGGCGAGGATGTCGTGTTCGCGGCGGGTGAGCCCATCTGCGATCTCGGCATCGTCCCCCGATCGATTTGCCCGCGCCATGGCGCTGTCCATATAGCTTCCCCTGGACCCTTCCGGCGAATGCTCGGCTGCTGTAGATGACTTGACTTACCTGAGGGCGTGTTTCGGCGAATATTGAACCACGGCCCAAACCCTCAAGCCGTCATCCAGACCCGCGAGTCGGCCGATTGGCTCAGATTGCCCGACTGGAAGATCGCCGGCTTCGACGCGCGGGCGCGTGCGGTAGCTTAGCCGACCATGGCAGTCGTACCGATCCGGATCGTGGGCGATCCGGTCTTGCACACCCCGACGCAGCCGGTGCCCGTCGGCGCCGACGGTTCGCTGCCGGCGGATCTGCCGGAGTTGATCGCCGACATGTACGACACCATGGACGCCGCGCACGGAGTCGGCCTGGCGGCCAACCAGATCGGCGTCGGGTTGCGCGTCTTCGTCTACGACTGCGCCGACGACCGCGGCCGTACCGAGCGCCGCCGCGGGGTCGTGGTCAACCCGGTGCTGGAAACCTCCGACGTGCCGGAGACCATGCCCGATCCGGACAACGACGACGAGGGTTGCCTCTCGGTGCCCGGCGAGTCGTTCCCCACCGGCCGCGCCACCTGGGCGCGGGTCACCGGTCTCGACGCCGACGGCAAGCCGGTCGAAATCGAGGGCTCCGGGCTGTTCGCGCGGATGCTGCAACACGAAACCGGGCACCTGGACGGCTTTTTGTACCTGGACCGTCTGATCGGTCGCCACGCCCGCAGCGCCAAACGTGCCGTCAAGGCGCACGGCTGGGGCGTGCCCGGACTGTCGTGGCTGCCGGGTGAAGGGCCGGACCCCTTCGGTCACTGATGATCTCGTGGCCGGACCCGGGCACGCGGGTGACGCTTCGTTACCGGCGCCCCGCCGGCTCGGTCCCGCCGCTCACCGACGCCGTGGGGCACCTGTTGGCGGTCGAGCCGGAGGTGCGGGTTCGGACCAAGACGGGCGCGGTGGTAAGCGTGGCGGCCGACGACGTGGTCGCGCTGCGGGTGCTCACCGATGCGCCGGTACGCACCTGGCAGATCCGGGGGCTCGAGCAGGCGGCCGCCGCGGCGGCGCCCGGCACGGAACGGGCCTGGCTCGACGGCTGGCTGCTGCGCGCCGGGGATGGCGTCAATTACGCCGTGCCCCTGGATGTTTCGGCCCACGCCGGCACCGTTGCGGCGATCGCCGAGTGGTACGAACGGCGCGGCCTGACACCGCGGCTGGCGATTCCGGATCGGTTGTTGCCGGTCCCGCCGCGGCTGAGCGCCGAACGCACCGAGCGCGTGCTGGTGCGCGACGTCTCGGCCGCGGCCGCACCCGACCCGGCCAGCACCGTGTCGGCCCACCCGGGCGAGGCCGGCGGCGAGCTGGCGGTCGGCATCCGCTCCGGGGCGGCGCTGGCGCGCGCGGCGGTGACCGACGCGCCCGATGGCACGCGCTGGGTGGGGTTGTCGGCCATCGGGGCCGGTGACGACCCGGCGACGGCAGCCACCGGCGCGGCGCTGCTGGCGTGGGCCGCGGGGCGCGGCGCGACTCGCGCCTACCTCGTCGTCCCCGGTGCCGGCGGCTCGGCGCTGGCCGACGCGCTCCGTTTCCGGGCGCACCACCGCCGCCGCTACTTCCCGGCCCGCTCCCCCGCCTGGGATACCGTCTAGCGATGAGTGACGGCGGCTTGCGGCTGGATGGCGGCGACCCGCTGCGGCTGGCCACCTGGAACGTGAATTCGATTCGCAGCCGCCTGCCCCGCGTCCTCGACTGGCTGGGCCGCGCGGACGTCGACGTGCTGGCGATGCAGGAGACCAAGTGTTCCGGCAGCCAATTCCCCGCCCTGCCGTTCTTCGAACTCGGCTACGAGGTGGCGCATGTCGGTTTCAATCAGTGGAACGGCGTTGCGATCGCCTCGCGGGTGGGCCTGGACGACGTGCAGATCGGCTTCGACGGCCAGCCCACCTGGAGCAGCAAGCCGGAGGTGGCCGCGACGGCCGAAGCCCGCGCGCTGGCGGCCACCTGCGGCGGCATCCGGGTGTGGAGCCTGTACGTGCCCAACGGCCGCGCGCTCGGTGACCCGCACTACACCTACAAGCTGGAATGGCTTGCCGCGCTGCGTGATACGGCGGCCTTATGGTTGCGCGACGACCCCACCGCGCAGATCGCGCTGGCCGGCGACTGGAACATCGCCCCCACCGACGACGACGTGTGGAGCACCGAGTTCTACACCGGCGCCACCCACGTCTCCGAGCCGGAGCGCCGCGCGTTCAACGCCATCGTCGAGGCGCAATTCACCGACGTGGTAAGGCCTTTCGCGCCCGGCCCCGGCGTCTACACCTATTGGGACTACACCCAGCTGCGGTTCCCGAAACGGCAGGGCATGCGCATCGATTTCATCCTCGCCTCACCGGAGTTGGCCGCCCGCGTGACAGCCGCGGAGATCGTCCGCGAGGAGCGGAAGGGAAAGGCCGCCAGCGATCACGCGCCCGTGCAGATCGATGTGAGGCGAGCCTAAATCGCTTTTAGCGCGGTCGCGTCGCAACCATTACCAGGTTAAGCTCAGGCAAATAAAATGCGGCTGCTCGTTGTCTGCGCCTTTCCAAGGTGGCAGGCTTTGATTTGTTAGAAGCAACAAACAGTGTTGTTTTGCTGTTAACGATGCGTTCAGCGGGTACGTCTCGCTGGTGACGCGGGTTTCGCGGCAAGGGCATACAAGCCAGGGAGTCAGCATGAGTGTCATCGGCGGAGCGGTCCGGGGCGTAGGTCAGGCGGTGAGTCGCGCGGCGACCACGACGACCGCGGCCGCCGGCGCTGTGGGTGGCGCGGCGGTCAACGGAGTCATCGGCGGGGTCACCGGAGCCGCCGAGGGCGTCAAAAAGGGAATGAGCACCGGCAGCCACTCGGCGCCGGCCGCCGCGGTGGCCTTCGGCGCGCTCGGCGTCGCCGGACTGGTCGAGTGGCCGGTGCTGCTGGCGGTCGGCGGCGGCGCCCTGCTGCTGCAACGGCTGGGCCGCAAGCGGGAACCGGCAAAGGCCAGCCTGAAGGCCGTGCCCGCCGAACCGGCGCCGCAAAAGGCCGCGCCGCAAAAGGCGGCCGCCAAGTCGACGGCCAAGAAGACCGGCGGTCGGCGCGCCGGCGGCAGCCAGTTGCGCAGCACCAACTAACGGGACTGTCCGAACCCGCTTTGAGCATCGCGGCCGCGATACGACGATCACTGCCGTTGCGCGCCGTCGCGACCGGCGTCCAGGCGACCACCTCGCTCGTCGAGACCGGCGTCGCCATCGCCGCGATTCCGCTGCGCGAGGGCGCCCGGGCGATCGCGGGCGAGCTGCCCCAAGACATCCCGGTAACGCTGAGCCGGCGGTGTTGGCGCGGTCAGGAGCGCGCCTGGATCGAGGTGCGCGGCCTGGACGGCGCCCCCGACGACCGGCTCGGGCGCTCGGTGCTCGACGCCGTGCTGGCCCACCCCGGCGTCGCGTCGGCCGCCCTCAACTACCCGCTGTCGCGCGTGGTGGTCACCCTCGGCGACGCGGGCACGTCGCTGCGCGACCTGTGCCGCGTGGTCGACGCGGCCGAGAAGCATTGCGGCCCGGCGCAATTCGTGGCGCCCCCGACAAGCCTGCCCGGCGACGGCGTGGTGCTGGCGACCCGGGCAGCCACCGCGGCCGCCAGCGCGGCCGGGCTGGGCATAGCGCTGACCGGGCGAGCGCTGCACTGGCCCCGCATGCCCATCGGGGTTCTGGCGGGCGTGGTGGCCGTCGACTACCAGCCGTGGCTGCGCCGCCTGCTCGAGGACCGCATCGGCCGGCCCGCGACCGACACCGTGCTGGCGCTGGCCGTGACGGCGGCCGAAACCGTCACGCTGTCCCCCGCGTCCCTGTCTGTCGGCCTGCTGATGCAGTCGCTGAAGGCCGCCGAATGCCGCGCCGAGGCGCGCGCCTGGGTGCGGCACGAGCCGCAGCTGGCCGGCCTCGCCGACCACCCGCTCACCGACGCGTCGGCGGGGTCCAAGCCGCCGCGCGGCCGGCCCGCCGACCACCACGCCAACCGGTTCGCGCTCGTCCAGGCGGTCAGCGCGGCGGTCGTCGGCGCCACCACCCGTAACCTCAACCAGGCGGCGCTGGCGGTCCTGGTGACCACCCCCGCGGCCAACCGCACCACGCCGGAGGCCTTCGCGGCCGCGCTCGGCCAGGGACTGGCCGACCGCCACGCGGTGCTGGCGTTGCGGCCCGAGGCGCTGCGGCGCCTGGACCGGGTGGACGCGATCGTCATCGACCCGCGGGTGTTGTGCACCACCAGCTTGCGGGTGTCGCTCATCCGGGGCGCCCAGGAGGCCGAGCTGCCCGCCGCGTGGTCGCGCGCACAGCTGATGCTGGAGAAGAATCGGCTGCGCCCGGGCTGGCATCCGGTGCCGGGCATCACCGCCGGCAAGCCGAACGCGAAAGTGCAGGCGCTGTTCTGCTTCACACACGACCCGCTGGCGTCGGCCGTCGTCGCCGAGGCGCACCGGACCGGGTCGGAATTGGTTTCGGTCGAGCACGATTCGCTGGGCGAACTGCGCCCGGCCTTCGACGAGATCAGGCCGCTCAAGGGCGGATCCATCGACGACGCCATGGCCCTTGCCGTGGCGGAGCTGCAGGACGAGGGCCGCACGGTCGCCGTGCTGTCATCGCCTGGCGCGCAAGCGATCTGGTCGGCCGACGTGGCGCTGGGCATGATGCCCGAGCCCGGCGCCGGCCCACCGCCCTGGTACGCCGACCTGTTGCTGCCCGACCTGGCCGCCGCCTGGCGGGTGCTGCACGCGCTCCCGGCGGCCCGGGCCGCCGCGCAACGCGGCGTGGGGATCTCGGCCGGCGCGACGGCGATGGGCTCGCTGCTGATGATCCCCGGCGTCCGCGGGATCGGGCGCGGGCCGGTGACCAGCGGTGCGGCCGCCGGTCTGCTGTCGGGAATGCTGTTGGCGCGCGGCATCATCAAGGCCGACCCACCGCGCGCGGCCCCCGTCCAGGAATGGCACGCGATGGCGGTCGAGCACGTCCGCCGGGCGTTGCCGCGGCCCGACTCGGAGCCGGCCGGCGACCCGCGGCGCCTCGCGCTGGCCACCCTTGGCGCCGCACCGCCCCAAACGCGCGCGCACGCCTTCCTGCAATTCCTGGCCGCCGTGCGCGCCGAGTTGACCGACCCGTTGACCCCCGTGCTGGCGCTCGGCTCGGCGGCCAGCGCGGTGCTGGGCTCGCCGGTGGACGCCGTCCTGGTCTTCTCGGTGCTGGCCGGCAACTCCATGCTCGCCGCCAGCCAGCGGCTGCGGGCTGAGAACCGGCTGAATCACCTTCTCGCGCAACAGATCCCACCGGCCCGCAAGGTGGTGTCGGACGGGCCCGATCGGATGTACACCGACGTCATCGCGGCGCAGCTGCAGCCCGGCGACGTCATCGAGGTGCGCACCCACGAGGTGGTGCCCGCCGACGCCCGGATCATCGAGGAGGTCGACGTCGAGGTCGACGAGTCGACGCTGACCGGTGAGTCCCTGTCGGTGGAGAAGCAGGTCGAGCCGACGCCCGGCGCGGCCCTCGCCGAGCGCCGCTGCATGCTCTACGCCGGGACCACCGTGGTGGCGGGCACCGCGGTGGCGGTGGTGACGGCCGTCGGGGCCGACACCCAGGAACGCCGCGCGGCCGAGCTGGTGTCCGGTGACCTGTCCTCGGACATCGGTCTGCAGCACCAGCTCAGCCAGCTGACCAACCGGGCCTTCCCAGTCAGCATGACCGGCGGCGCGCTGGTCAGCGTGCTGGGGCTGGTGCGCGGGTCGGTCCTGCGGCAGGCCGTCGCCAGCGGGATCGCGATCGCCGTCGCGGCGGTTCCCGAGGGGATGCCCTTGGTGGCGACGCTGGCGCAGGCGGCGTCGGCGCGGCGGCTGACGAAGTTCGGCGCGCTGGTCCGCGTCCCGCGTTCGGTGGAGGCGCTCGGCCGCATCGACGTGGTCTGCTTCGACAAGACGGGCACGCTCAGCCAGAACCGGCTGCGGGTGGCCGAGGTCGTCGCGGCGCCGGGAACGTCGCGCGAAGAGGTGCTGCGCTGCGCCGCGCACGCCGCGCCACCGTCCAACGGCGGCCCGCACGCGCACGCCACCGATGTCGCGATCGTCGAGGCCGCCGCGTCGGTCAACGGCCATGGCTCGGGCGCACCCGTCGCGCACCTGCCGTTCCGCTCCGGCCGGTCCTTCTCGGCCTCCGTGACGGACACCGAGCTGGCCGTCAAGGGCGCCCCCGAGGTGGTGCTGGCCGCCTGCGGCGATGTGGGCCACGCGATGGAGGAGACGGTCGCGCGGATGGCCGGCAACGGTCTGCGGGTGATCGCGGTGGCGCGGCGGCAGCTGAGCGCCGCCCAGGCCAAGGCGATCCGGCGGGACCCCGACGACATCGCCGACTTCGCCCGGGACGGGCTGACCCTGACCGGCTTCCTGGGTCTGTCCGACACCCCCCGCGCCGAAGCCGCGCCCCTGCTGGCCGACCTGCGCCGGCTTTCGGTGGGCGTCAAGCTGATCACCGGCGACCACCCGATCACCGCCAAGGCCATCGCCGAGGAGCTCGGCCTGAGCGTGACCGCCGAACAGGTGATCAGCGGCGCGCAGTGGGATGCGTTGTCGCGCAAGGAACAAGAACGCGTCGTGACCGAGCGGGTGATCTTCGCCCGGATGACACCGGAGAACAAGGTCCAGGTGGTTCAGACGCTCGAAACCGCGGGCGTGCGCACCGCGATGGTCGGCGACGGGGCGAACGACGCCGCCGCCATCCGGGCGGCCACCGTCGGCATCGGCGTCGTCGCCGGCGGCAGCGACCCGGCGCACATGGCCGCCGACGTGGTGCTGGTGGACGCCCGCATCGAGGGCCTGCTGCACGCCATCGGAGAGGGCCGCCAGCTCTGGCAGCGGGTGCAGGCGGCCGTGTCGGTGCTACTCGGGGGCAACGCCGGCGAGGTGTTGTTCGCCATCATCGGCAGCGCGATCACCGGGACCTCACCGCTGAACACGCGGCAGCTGCTCCTGGTGAACATGATGACCGACGCGTTGCCGGCGGCGGCGCTGGCGGTGAGCGAGCCCAGCGGGCCGGTGGACCCGGGCATCCGGGGTCCGGACCAGCCCGCGTTGTGGCGCGCGGTCGCCATCCGCGGCGTCACCACCGCCGCCGCGACGACGGCGGCGTGGGCGATGGGCAGCGTGACCGGCCGCCCGCAGCGGGCGTCCACGGTCGCGCTGGTCGCCCTGGTGGGCGCCGAGCTGGGTCAAACGCTGCTGGACTCGCACGCCCCGCTGGTGGTGTTCACCGCGGTGGGCTCGCTGGCGGCGATGGGAACGCTGATCAGCATCCCCGTGGTCAGCCAGTTGCTCGGCTGCACACCGCTGGGTCCAGTCGGCTGGGCCCAGGGGCTGGGATCCGCTGCCGCGGCGACCGTCGCGATCGGTGTGCTGAATCGTGTGCTGACGGATCCGGACAAATCGGCCGATGCCCCCGCTGAGGTGGGCGAATCTCCACCACCCCGGCGCGCCATAACAGCGCATAGAGTTCCTGTAACGGCACCTTCAGGACGTGAGCAATAGAGGAAACTAGCGGATCGCCCCCGGCGTCGGTCATCGTCGACATATGTCCGACGGTGGCCGCACCACCCGGCGAGTCGGCAAACCCTTCGTTACTGAAAGGCAAATGATGGCGGAAAAGAAGACGCGTAAGGGGACCTCGCAGCGCGAGGCGGTGCAGAAGATCCGCGAGGGCGAAACGTTCGTCGTGAACCTTCCGGTGGTCGGGCAGATGGAGATCCCCCGGCCGGAGCAGCTGGCCTATTTCGGGGGCCTGGCCGCGCTGGCGGCGTTCGAGCTGATCGACTGGCCGGTGGCCGTGGTGATCGCCGCCGGCCACTTCCTGGCGAGCAACCACCACAACAAGCTGCTGGAAGAGCTCGGCGAGGCGATGGAAGAGGCCTAACGGGTCCCGACGGCCTGGTCGAACCGCAACGTGACCCGGGTGCCCCCGGCAGTGCGCAGGGTGTCGACGTGGTCGGCCAGCCCGCCGATCAGGGTCAGGCCGCGGCCGCGTCGCCGGCTGCGAAGGCTGGCCGAGGAATCGCCCTCCCACCGCCCGGTGTCGCTGACCGTTACGGCTACGGTCTGCTCCCGCAGGAAGGCCTCCACCGAAACCGTTCGACGCGGCTCCCCGTCGCTGCCATGCTCGATCGCGTTGGTCACGGCTTCGCCGGTGGCCAGCAGGATGTCCATCTCGCGCTTCGGGGCGACGGCGATGCCTGCCAGCCACTCGCGCATCCGGTCGCGCGCGACGGGGATCTGCCCCGGCGCGGCCGTCACCACGGTGGCGAAGCTGCGCGGGGATACATGGCTCGGGCGCAGCGCGAGCACGACGACGTCGTCGCGGTAGCCAGTGGGCGGGGCCATCCGGGCCAGCACCTCGGTGCACACGGACTCGACGGGGAGGTCGGCGCATTCCGCGGCCGCGCGCTGGAGGCGAGCGAGGCCGTCGTCGAGCGTTTCGCCGGCGCGCTCGATGAGCCCGTCGGTGTAGAGCAGGATCAGGCTCCCGGGCGGCAGGTTCGCCGTCGCGGTGGCGCCGGATGGATAGTTCTGCGCGTCGTGCTCCTTGATGGCGACCGGCAGTCGCCGGCCGGACGTCAGGAACACCGCGCGATTGTCGGGAAAGACCAGCAGCGGGTAGGGGTGCCCGGCGCAGCTGTAACTGACCGTGGCGCAACCGGTTTCGGGTTCGGCCTGCACCAGGGCGTAGGCCACCGTCGCGCAGCGGGCGCCCGCCACGCTGGCCCCGTAGCGGTCCAGCGCCCCCAGCACCGCGGCCGGTTCACCCGCCGTCAGGGCCGAGGCGGCCACCGCCGCGCGCAGCCGGCTCATCACGATCGCGGCGGGCAGACCGTGCCCGACGACGTCGCCCACCGATATCCCGAGCCGGCCCGCGCGATCGAGCGGGGTGACCGAATACCAGTCGCCGCCCACGCGCATCGCCTCACCCGCGGGCTGGTACACGGCCGCCACGACCGCGGCCGTCGAGCCACGGTCGAGGTCCAACAGGTGCTCCTGGAAGTCTACGGCGATGCGATGCTCGCGGGCCATCACGCGGACCCGGTCCAGCGCCGAGGACGTCAGCTCGGCCATCCGGCTGAACGCGTCGAGCTCGGCGGGGTCAAACTGCCGCGGCGCGGGCCACAGCAGCGCCAGCACCCCCACCACGCGGCTCGAGTGATCCCGCAGCGGATGGGCGACGCAGGCCCGCACGCTGCCGGCGGTGTCCTGCACGGCGTGCTCGTAGCGCGGCGGCAGGTCGAAGGTGTCGGGGATGACCATCGACTCGCCGGTGCGCACGACGTCGGCCCCCACCACCGGGGAGTCGAGCCCCGTCACGTGGTAGCGATCGCGCAGTTCACCGGGCAGGTGGCCGGCGTACTCGAACCGGATGTGGCGTTCGCCGTCCAGGATGCCGATCGCGACGGTGGCGGCGTCGGCCGAGCCGAATGACGATTGCAGCAAGGCGTCCATGATCGCGGCGACCGAGTCGGTGGCCTGCAGCGCGGCGTCGAGTTGCACCAGATCCGAGGCCGCCGCGCGCCGCTGGCGGTCGCGCTCGCGGGCGACCGCGGACAGCCTCGACTTGACCCGGTCGATCAGTTCCTGGGAGCGGAACGGCTTCGGCAGGTAGTCGTCGGCGCCCCCGGCGTAGCCCTCGTCGACCGCCTCCGTGCCGGCCCGGGCGGACAGCATGAGGACCGGAGTGGCCGCCAGTTCCGGGTCCGCGCGGATGGCCGCCACCAGCGCGAAGCCGTCGATGCCCGGCATCATCACGTCGGTGACGACCGCGTCCGGCCGCAGGTTGCGGGTCGCCGTCAACGCCGACTCGCCGTCGGCGGCCAGGACCGTCTCCCAGTGCGCCGAGAGCACCCGGTCGAGATGGTGTCGCATGTCGGCGTTGTCGTCGGCGATCAGCACCAGCTGGCGCGACCTCGGGGCGGTCGCGGTCGCCCCCTCGGGCTCCACGACGGGCGTCAGCCACTGCCGGGCCTCGGCCACGTACGGGTTGGTCTCGTCGAGTAGCCCGGCCGGTGACAACTCGGCGGTGGTGCCCGCGGCGGAAAGCGGCAGCCGGATGGAAACCGTTGTCCCGCGGTCCAATTCGCTCTCGATCTGCACCGCGCCGTTGTGCAGCTCGACAAGCCCCCGCACCAGCGAAAGCCCGATCCCGGTGCCCTCGACGCTGCGGCCCCGCAGGTTGTCGGCGCGGTAGAAGCGGTCGAAGAGGCGGTCCAGGTCGGCGGCGGCGATGCCCACCCCGGTGTCGCGCATGGTGACGACGCAGTGCGCGGGTTCGGCGCGCACCCGCACCGAAATCGAGCCCCGCAGAGTGTATTTCACTGCGTTCGACAGCAGGTTCAGGATGACCGTCTCCCACATGCCCGGGTCGACGTCGGCCAGCACCGGCGAACAGTCCACGACCAGCTCCAGACCGGCGCGGTGGCAGAGCTCGGTGAAGGACGACGCGATGTGGGCGGTCAGCGCGCCGACGTCGGTGCACGCCAGCTTCGCGTTAGCGCGGCCGGCCTCGATGCGGGAGAAGTCGAGCAGCGAGTCGACCAGGCGCTGCAGGCGCCGCGCGTTGCGGCCCGCCGTGCTCAGCCGTTCCGCCAGAACGCTTTCCGGCGGCGCCTCGGACAGCGCGTCATCGAGCGGCCCGAGCAGCAGCGTCAGCGGGGTGCGGAACTCGTGGCTGACGTTGGTGAGGAACGCCGTCTTGGCCCGGTCCAGTTCGGCCAGCGCGTCGGCCCGTTGCCGTTGCTGCTCGTAGGAGACGATCTGCGCGAAGGTCGAGGTGAGCTGGTCGGCGAGCAGCTGGCAGAAGCCGCGGTACTGGGTGTCCAGGGGGCGGCGGGGGCTGATGCCGACCACCAGCGCCCCGGCCGCCGACGCCTCGCCGAGGGGCAGCACCAGTGCCTGGTCCGGGCAATCGGCCGCCAGTGCGTCGGCGATGCCGGGGATGGCGGTGGGCACGTCGTCGATGAGCCGCACCTCGGCGCGGGATCGGGATTCGGAGTCCCAGTCGGTCAGCCGCGCCAGTTCGGCCGGCAGCAACGGCGACACCGACTTCGTCGCGCCCCGCAGCGAGACCCCGCCGGACTGTTCGTCGTCGGCGTAGACGGCGATGAACGGCAGGTCCAGCGGCTGCGCCCCGCAAACAGCGACGGTGCTGCTCACCGCGTCGTCGATGGTGTGCGCGTCCATCACGGCGGTCGCCACCGAATTGAGCAGGTGGAGGCGACGCTCGCTCAACACCCGGTCGGTCGTTTCGATCACCGCGCAGAAAACGGCGCTCACCGCGCCGTCGCCGCCGATGATCGGGCTGTAGGTAAAGGTGAAGTACCGCTCCTCGGACTGGCCGCCGGTCATCAGCGGCAACATCAGGTCGTCCGACCAGGTCGCGACGCCGGTCTCCATCACGCTGGTGAGCATCGGGAAGATCTGTTCCCAGATCTCCAACCACACCTGCTCCGCGGGGCAACCCAGGGCGTCCGGGTGCTTGTCCCCCAGGATCTGCGCGTAGCCGTCGTTGTACATCAGGAACAGGTTCCCCGGCCCTAGCCAGAGAACGATCGGAAACCGCGACGTCAGAGCGGTCACCACTGCCGCCCGCACCTCGCTCGGCCAGTCCACCGGCGAGCCCAACGGATGTGTGTCCCAATCGAATTCGGCAAACCGGCGACCCATTTCCCCGCCCAGACCGACGGCAGCCGCCAGGTCGGCCGGGAGCGCGCGGGTCATTGCCGTCGCTTGGATTGAAGCGCCTCGGACAGGGAGGGGTAGACGTCGAGAATGCGATCCAGTTCGGTCACCTCGATCGGGCGGAGCACTTGGTCGTGGGCCGCAACCAGGCGGACCGACGTGCCGGCTTCCTTGCCCGCATCGTGACACTCGAGCACGGCGTTCAGCGCAGCGCTTCCGAAGAAGTCGACCGCCTGCAGGTCCACGACTACCAACCGGGCCGGGTGCGTCTCGGCCAGCTTCAGCGCTGCGGTCAGGTGAGCGGTTACCTCGTCGACGGTACTGGAGTCGACGCCGCCCTTAACGCGCACGACCACGGCGTCCTCGAGTGCCTCATGTTCCACCGCCAACAAGTTCAGCGCCTTTCGTCCGGATGCGCGGCGCGCGCCGCTCCGAGTGTCTAGGAACACTAACGGTTTGCGGACTGCCGCGTTCGCGTATTCCCCTGGTTACCCAGCGGACTCGGCGGTTATCCGTTCGTGCACCGTCAGCAGCAGATGATCGAACTGGCTTTGCAGTACGGGCGTCGCGCCGTCGAGGGCGGGAACCTCGGCCAGCAGTTGCCGGGCGAGCGCCCGCAACTTGACATTGGTCTCCTGCGACCGCCATTGCAGCACCCGAAAGGCCTGCTCCGCGCTCACCCGATAGACGACCATCAGCACGCCCTTGGCCTGCTCGATCGCCGCGCGGCTTTCGAACAGGTCGGGCAGCGCCTCGTCGAGGACCTCTTGCCGGGCGTCCTCGAAGGAGTCGGTGACGTCGACGTAGTAGCCGGCGGTGCCCACCACGGCGCCCGACTCGTCGAGCATCCGGTCGGCGACGACGATCGCGTCGTGCACCTTGCCGGCCGTGTCGATGAAGCGGTGGCGGCTGGAAAACGACCCCGCCGACTGCAGGGCGTAGTCCAGCTGCTCCTGCACGTGCGCCCGGTCGTCGGGATGCTTGTGCGACAACAGCAGCTTGGTCGTCGGCTCGACGCTCCCCGGCTCGTAGCCGTGCATCCTGGCCACTTCGTCCGACCACTCCCAGCGCTCGCCGATGAACCAGAAGCGGAAGGAGCCGACGATCGGATACCGCGCGCCGGATTCCACCGGGCTCAGCTGTTGACCGCCGGGACCGGCTGACGTCGCCCCGTCGGTCCCCCCTTGCCGTTGCACGGTTCGCATTTTTCCATCCGGGGGACTCCTCCTGCTACCACCCCGCTAAAAGGGGTAACGTCGCGGGCGGAACATCCAAAGACGCGGGAGCGCACGTTGAATGCGCTGAGAGGACGGCTTGCGGCCGTCGACCGTACGAACCTGACCGGGTAATGCCGGCGTAGGGAGATGAAAAATGACCGATGTCCTTTCCCAAGCCGTCGAGGCCGCCGTCACCACCGGGCCCATCGCGGGCAGCAGCAAGGTGTACCTCGACGTCGAGGGCATGCGCGTCCCGTTCCGGCGGGTGCACCTGTCCACCGGGGACCACTTCGACCTCTACGACACGTCGGGCCCCTACACCGATTCCGATGCGGTGATCGACCTGACGGCCGGGCTGCCGGCGCGGCCCGGCGTGGTCCGCGACCGCGGCACCCAGCTGCAGCGGGCCCGGGCCGGCGAAATCACCGCCGAGATGGCCTACATCGCGGCACGGGAGGGCATGCCCGCCGAACTCGTGCGCGACGAGGTCGCCCGCGGCCGCGCGGTGATCCCCGCCAACCACAACCACCCCGAGAGCGAGCCGATGATCATCGGCAAGGCCTTCGCGGTGAAGGTCAACGCCAACATCGGCAACTCGGCGGTGACGTCGTCGATCGCCGAAGAGGTGGACAAGATGGTGTGGGCCACCCGGTGGGGCGCAGACACCATCATGGATTTGTCCACCGGCAAGAACATCCACGAGACCCGCGAGTGGATCCTGCGCAACTCCCCCGTGCCGGTCGGCACGGTGCCCATCTACCAGGCGCTGGAAAAGGTCAAGGGCGACCCGACGGAACTGACGTGGGAGATCTACCGCGACACCGTGATCGAGCAGTGCGAGCAGGGCGTGGACTACATGACCGTGCACGCCGGCGTGCTGCTGCGGTATGTGCCGCTGACCGCCAAGCGGGTGACCGGCATCGTGTCCCGCGGCGGATCGATCATGGCGGCCTGGTGCCTGGCCCATCACCGGGAGTCGTTCCTGTACACCAACTTCGAGGAGCTCTGCGACATCTTCGCCCGGTACGACGTCACCTTCTCGCTCGGTGACGGGCTGCGGCCCGGCTCGATCGCGGACGCCAACGACGCCGCGCAATTCGCCGAGCTCCGCACGCTGGGCGAGCTGACGAAGATCGCGAAAGCCCATGGCGCGCAGGTGATGATCGAGGGGCCCGGGCATGTCCCGATGCACAAGATCGTCGAGAACGTCCGGCTGGAAGAGGAACTGTGCGAGGAGGCCCCGTTCTACACCCTGGGGCCGCTGGCGACCGACATCGCGCCGGCCTACGACCACATCACGTCGGCGATCGGCGCGGCGATCATCGCCCAGGCCGGCACCGCGATGCTGTGCTACGTGACGCCCAAGGAGCACCTGGGGCTGCCGGACCGCAAGGACGTCAAGGACGGGGTGATCGCCTACAAGATCGCCGCGCACGCCGGCGATCTCGCCAAGGGCCACCCCCGCGCGCAGGAGCGCGACGACGCCTTGAGCACCGCGCGCTTCGAGTTCCGCTGGAACGACCAGTTCGCGTTGTCGTTGGACCCCGACACCGCACGGGAATTCCACGACGAGACGCTGCCGGCCGAACCCGCCAAGACGGCGCACTTCTGCTCGATGTGCGGGCCCAAGTTCTGCTCCATGCGCATTACCCAGGACGTCCGCGACTACGCGGCCGCGCACGGGCTGGACAGCGAGGAGGCGATCGAGGCGGTCATGAGCGAGGGCATGGCCGAGAAGTCGCGCGAGTTCGCCGAGCACGGCAATCGGGTGTACCTGCCCCTGACGCCCACTCAGTGAGTTTTCTGCCGCTGCCACCGTCGGGCACCACGCCGCTGCGCGTGCTGTCCATCGCCGGGTCGGACTCGGGCGGCGGCGCGGGCATTCAGGCCGACCTGCGCACCATGGCGCTGCTCGGCGTGCACGCCTGCGTCGCGGTGTCCGCGGTGACCGTACAGAACACGGTGGGGGTCAAGGGTTTTCACGAGGTGCCCGCCGACGTCGTCGCCGCCCAGATCGAGGCCGTGGTGACCGACATCGGCGTTCAGGCCGCCAAGACCGGGATGCTCGCGTCGTCGGCCATCATCGCCGCGGTGGCCGACGCCTGGCTCCGGCTGGGTCTGACGCGTTCGTCGGTCCCGCTCGTAGTCGATCCGGTGTGCGCGTCAATGCACGGCGACGCCCTACTGGCCACGTCGGCGCTGGATTGCCTTCGGCACCAACTGTTTCCGTTGGCCACCCTGGTCACGCCGAACCTCGACGAGGTGCGATTGCTGGTGGGCGTCGACGTCGTGGATGCCGAGTCGCAGCGGGCGGCGGCCAAGGCCTTGCAGGCGCTGGGCCCGCGTTGGGCGCTGGTCAAGGGCGGACACCTGCGGTCGTCCGAGCGCAGCTGCGACCTGCTCTACGACGGTGAATCCTTCTACGAGTTCGACGCCGAGAGGTTGCCCGGCGGCAACGACCACGGCGGTGGCGACACGCTGGCCACGGCCATCGCGTGCGCCCTGGCGCACGGTTACACCGTCCCCGACGCCGTCGGGTTCGGGAAGCGCTGGGTGACCGAGTGCCTGCGGGCGTCCTATCCGCTGGGCCACGGCCACGGCCCCGTCTCCCCCCTCTTCCGGCTGTCATGACTGCCCTGGATCAGATCGCCGGTGTCGCGCACGAACCCGACGGCTCACCGGCCGGCGTCGTGGTGCTCACCCACGGCGCCGGCGGCAACCGGGATTCGCCGCTGCTACAACAGGTTTGCGACGAGTGGGCGCGGCGCGGCTGGCTCGCGGTGCGGTACAACCTGCCCTACCGGCGGCGCCGCCCCACGGGCCCGCCGTCGGGTTCGGCGGCCGCCGACCGCGCCGGGATCGTCGAGGCGATCACGCTGTGCCGCGGCCTGGTCGACGGCCCACTGGTCGCCGGGGGGCATTCCTACGGCGGCCGGCAGACGTCCATGGTGGTGGCCGCCCGTGAGGCCGCGGTGGACGTGCTGACGCTGTTCTCCTACCCGGTGCATCCGCCGGGGAAGCCGGAGCGCGCCCGCACCGAGCACCTGCCCGATATCCGGGTGCCGACCGTGTTCACCCACGGAACGTCGGACCCCTTCGGCACACCCGACGAGTTGCGCGCGGCCGCCGCGCTGGTCACCGGCACCACCGCCGTCGTCGAGATCGCCGGCGCGCGACACGATCTGCGGTCCAAGACGCTGAACGTACCGGCGCTTGCGGTCGACGCGGCCCTGCAGCTGCTCGGGCGCAATTAGACAGTTTGGACTGCTCAGTTTAGACTGTCTGTGTGGACGCCGTCACCGAGTCAGCCGTCGCGGCGGCCCGCGACCTGCGGGTCGTGTTCAGCCGCCTGCGGCGTCAGTTGAGGGAACTCGCCACCGACGACGACCTGACTCCCTCGCAGACCGCGGTGCTCAACCGGCTCTGGAAGGACGGGGCCTCGTCGGCGAGCGTCCTGGCTTCGGCCGAACGGGTGCGTCCACAGTCCATGGCCACGATCGTGGCCGCGCTCGAGCAGCAGGGGCTCATCGAGCGCACGCCCGACCCGGAGGACGGCCGGCGGCAACTGATTTCGCTGACGGCGGCGGGGCGGCGACGCGCCGAGAGTAACCGGCAGGTCCGCGAGGAGTGGCTGGCCCGCGCCATCCACGACCGATACTCCGAACGCGAGCGTCGCGTCATTCTCGACGCCCTGACTCTGCTCGAGCGCTTGACCGAACAATGAAAGGGCAAGAGCTGCAATGGAACTAGGAGTGCACTTCATCGATTTCCTGC
>NZ_LZIZ01000021.1:0-17296 GCF_001666915.1 Mycobacterium sp. E3339
CGAGGTCCAAGGCGTGCATGACGGGTGGTCATATATAGCTCGAAACGCGTCGCCCGAGGTGTGAGTGAGCGCGATCAGCTTTGCTCGGAGCTGCAACGTCCCCTACTCCATCATTTCGGAGGGCGCATTTGGGTACTATGACCGAGTTCGAGCACTTGATCGCGCCACTGACAAGCCATGACATTGCAGCGAGCGTAGCCGCCGGAGTTCCTTTGTTCAGGCCCGGCGACGCGAGCAGCTTTCAGACCGTCTTCAGTCGCGACCTTTTCGATTCCATAGCTCGCCGGATGGACGATGTCCGCGCGACGTATCCCAGCGCGGATCGGCGCAGCATGACCCCTGGCCAGCGGATCGACCCATGCGACATCTCGGCCCATTACGAGGCCGGTGCCACGATCTGCTTGACCGCCGTAAATCGCGCCTGCCCGCGACTCCAGCGACTGGCCGACTCCTGTAAGCACAGCCTTGGCTGGTCGGGCATCGTCGATTGCCGAGCCTATCTGTCTGGTGACGGATCTGGCTATACGCCACACTTCGACACCAAGGACGTCATCACACTCCAGATAGAAGGAAGTAAACAGTGGCAGGTTGCCAACGCGCCAGCGGTACGTAATCCGATTAGTAACGCGGGCCAATTTCCGGACGGAATTTATCGATACTTTCGCGACGACGCCGAGCTGCGCCCGTGGGAGCAATTCGACCAGCCCGACTTTCCGAATGGTTCAACCACGTACACGCTGGATACCGGCGACGCTCTTGTCGTACCCGCTGGTGTCTGGCACAACGTCCGCGCCGATGGGCCGTCGCTCTCAATCGCGATCGCGCTGAATCACTTGGCCCCAGGCAACACGCTCGCCATCATCCTCTCGACTTTGGCGCGCGAGCTGATGGCTGATTCCGAATGGCGAGGCACACCACCGATGGCGCCAACGACCGGCTCCGACGAATCGTTCGGCGCGCTCTACGGGATCGACGAATTCTTTGTCGAGCGTTTACGTTCCCTCCGCGCCTGCATTGACCGCACTCTGGAGGACAGGGGCGCGCTAATCGCGGCTTGGGCGCGGCACCTGCGCTTAGATCCCTGAGACGGCGCCCGAAATGACGCATGCGGTGTCGACCTCCGCCGAGTACTTCCTCGCACTCGCAGAGACCGGCGCGGCCGTCGTCCGTTACAAAAGCACAACGGATACCAACGCTTTTCTCGCCTGCGAAAAAGAGGCCGTGCGTTCGGTATTCCGTGCGGGAGCGCCGTTCGCGTCTGCAACGCATCCATACCGTGCTACTGAAGCATTCCAGTACCCGTTGGGACACGAATGGCTAGGCCTCACGGGGCACGCCCGACAAAAAAGAGCGTTAATTGCCCGAGTCCAGGCTTTTTTCGACGATTATTGTTGGTTCCAGAACAAAGGCGGACCCGCCCGCGGGCGCCTGGCTGGAGATGTCTTCTACCTTGAAGCGAAGGCGATGTGTTTAGCACTTAGCTGCCAACTGCTGTTTGATCTCGACATCGGCGATGAGGCGTACAGCGTGGCTCCCGCTTTGGACACCATCGAGGAAGCTCGTGCCAGCGGCCGTGCGTGCCCCGCACACAACGCGACAGCAGGTTCGGATTGGTCGGGGCTTATCACGAGCATTCTTCGGCGCCGCGGAAAAATTCCAACTGATGCGGCATCGCACGCTGTAACCGAGACTCTCTTAAGCGCTACCGTGCCGATGGCATACGCGTTCCTGTGGACGCTGTTGCTACTGGGCGGCCACCAGACTATGCAATTGCAAATAAGTCGTGAAGCGACATCTCCAGCGACGGGTGAGGCTCAGTCGCTCCATACACTTCGGACGAGCTGGGCGGCCGCTGCTGTGAAGGAATCCTTACGTCTCTACCCGCCAGTGTGGGCCATGAGTCGCACCAGTACGGACGAACAATCCTTGGCCGGCATGCTGATCCACCGCGGTGAAGCAGTGGTCGTGTCTCCCTACGCGCTTCATCGTCTGAGCTCGGCATGGCCTCACCCCCACCTCTTCAACCCGGCGCGGTTCGATACCGTCTCGCACCAGCCGCAGATTTACATGCCTTTCGGCGCCGGAGCGCGGACGTGCCCCGCCGCGAAATGGAATATGCCTTTGCTGGCATTAGCGCTACGTTCGTTCCTGCGTGAGCACTTCCTCGAAGTCGACCAGATGCCGCGCGCGCTGCCACTGGTTGCCCTTCGCCCAGATTTGAATTTTTTGGTCGAGGTGCGAGCACCATAACAACTTTCAAACTTCCTTGAACGCTCCGCTGCGGTCGATCCGGCAGATCTTCAGGGCCTCCACGTAGAGGTGGCATGGGCCTCTTAGCTCTGATTCGCTCACGAGGTCGCCGTGGACACGACAGCGTCCTGGCCCAGGCGGGCGTCGTCATCGGTGACTGGTCGCACGACTACAACCACAGTGAGTCTTCAGGTGACTGGTCTGGACTGGCTAGCAGGGTTAGCGGCGGTCGCATCGCCTTGGGGTGTGACTCTCACAATCGTAAGGCCCGTGGTGCGTTTCGGTGGACTTGTCCGGCGCCGAGGCCGACGGCCGACACTGGCCTGGCCCACAAACGAATATCTTCGGGCCGTCGCGGTACCGGAAGCGGACCACATCACGGTTGCCAAAGAATGGTCTGCACACTGTCTCGTCGGGCTGACAGGATTTGAACCTGCGACCACTTGACCCCCAGACTTCATTTCGGCGTGTCGTGGGGTGCATGGAAATGCATCGGTGCAGGTCAAGCACCCCGGTGCATCTGGGAGCATCTAGCTGCATGAGGCCCAATTGGGGTCAGAATTGGGGTCAGACTGCGGTCGAACTTGTGTTTGCTGGTGTCCTTGGCGTTTCCAGCATGCGCGGGGTTGGAAGCGATGGTTTCTTCAGCGGGCAATCGGTGACAGCTCCGGCCCGCCTAGCAAGAGCTTTATCGAAGTCGCTGAAGACGTGGATCGCCGACCCACCGTGGACCCAACACTCCGTACGCGACCCATACAGCGACCGCTGGAGCGGCTGGGCCCGCAAGTCGTAACGGCGATGCGGGTTCTGTGAACCCCATTGTGACGGACCACCCGTCGAGGTCGGGAAATAACGCGACCACTTGTGAAAACGCGAAGGTAAGCCACCGCCCGGAAGCAACACCGCATAGCACCCGCTCCGAAGTGACGACCACAGGGACATTTTGCTCGTCTCGCCACTGAACCGCCGCCCTCCGTTGTGCTTCTGACTTACGGTACTGATTCATAAGCGCGTTGACGCCCATGGCCCCCAACACGAAATCTGTCTTACCAAATACGAAAAGATTGTTGTGAGCGTAAGTGGCGTTGGTCCCATAAAAGCGGCTATAGCGCATTTCAGTTTGAAAGCGGCCCTGCTCGCTCGGGGCCAGTATCGGACCCCATACCTCCACTTGGGGTGGGGGGCTTCCGGCACGGAGCAACCTCGCCGTGTTGCACGCATATTGCCACCACTGCGACCAGGGCGACATCGAGACCTCGGTTTCGCCGGGTGTTCCCTGCCATCTAGCGGGTAAACCATGCGACTCGTAAGCCACCGTGACCTCCCAGAGGCTGTTGGGCGCGACGGCTGCCAATGCTTGCGTCCCTAACGGGGTACCAAGAGCGTAGTAGTTTGCCGCCTTCGTGCGACATGTCCCGCTCCTCAGCGCCCAGTGTCCAGTGGCTTGCGAAAACCCCACCTCAGCGCGCACGCCAAACTAGTTACGTACTCCGCTTCCAGGGAGTCTTCGTGTTGCCGCGCAATCCAGGCCGGGTGTTTCGCGAGTAGGAGGTCGGGACCCGGCATCGCCCGGCCTCGGCGGTCTGAGCCGGTGAACGGCCATTCCAGCGGCTCCACCCCCGGATACCTAGACCGGAGTGCAGCTTCGGCGTCTTTCCCCAAACCGATAACCAGCCTCGGCTGCACTATGTCAAGCTCACGGTGCAAATACGGAGTGCAGTTTGTGATCCACTCGGGAAGCGACTTGTGGTTCTTGGGTGGGTGGCAGTGAACAACGTTGGTAATGAAGATGTCGCACTTGGCAATACCGGCGCTCTTTAGGCTCCGGTCAACGAGATTTCCGCTACCTCCGACGAACGGCTCCTGCTTCTCCATGCACTTTCGGCAGAGGCTTTGGCCGACGATCATCACCGGCGATTGCTCCGAGCCGTAGCCAGGTGATGCTTGCGTTACGCCGTGGATGTTCAGTCCGTCGCATTTGTCGCAGTGGATAATATTTTTCTTGAGCAGTTTCATGCGCTGCTGCCGAGGGTCGCTCATGCTCGTCGTGCTCCCATTCGCCGTAGCGCCATGCCTGCCGAGGGCAAGCTAAGGCGCGAATGGTGGCCTCAGCTAGTGCCGAAAGTCCCAGGGAGTCCGCCTCATCGCAGCCTTCGATCCCCGGCTCCAGGCCCGCGGCCTCACGCGGGATGTTCAGGGTCCCCACTGGATCGCCCCGGAGCAGGACGGGGGCTCCTCGTTTGATCTGCGTGGGGCGATGACGTTGCATAGTGGAGTTGACCTTTCGGTTTCCCCCGCGGTGCTTCAACTACGACCCCGCCAACCCATCCGGCCAGCCGCTCGGGCAGCCCAACCACCACATCCGGCTTTAGCAGCCTCGGAAATTTACGGATGTGGCCCGCGTCCAACGCTGCCGTCGGTGCCTGCCTCGAAGTCACTCCCCTAACAGGTCGGTCCGACCCATCATTCGAGCAACGGCTGGGTCGTCATTGACCACCATGCTCATTGCCCGATCGAGCAGGTTGGTGTCAAGCGGCCAATCGTTAAGCGGTTTGGCGATCTCCCAGCAAAGCTCCCACACAACACGCCACGCATAAGTGGCGCATTCTGAGCTGTCGTTGCCGTAGCGGTTGGGCGACACGATGAGGTTGCCATCTTTCAGCCAATAGTCGATGCACTCATCACGCGACGCCATCGCAACCTCGTTCCTTGGCCTTGCTTATCTGCTTCCCCTAAACCGTCTTCTTCATCTCGTTGTAAATGATCGGGACCAATTCGGCGAGCAGCTTTTGGAAGATGTCTAGGTTGTTCAGAATCTGCGTGGACAGGTCCTGGGAGGACTCCATCGACCCGAGCACGGCGTCGGTGAACTCCTGATGGAGGTCCGGACTGGCCGAGAATTGTTCGAGCGTGTTGCTGTTGACCTGTTGTTGCAGGGTTTCGCTTTCTTCTAAGCGGTCTTTAACGTGGGCGATGACGCTGCGCACGCTGGACTCGGGGTGGTCCCCGTCGAACAGGTCGTTGATCTTCTCGATGACCACATCCAAGGGCACCATCTCGGGCTTATGCGCCGCGCCCTTCCCGGCCTCCGTGGCCGGTTTCAGCGGCACATCCCCACCCGGTTGGGGGGAGGCGGTGCCCTGTTGATGGTGCGCGAGGTAGTCGAACTCCACACCGGAGAGGTCGATCTCGTGTCCGAGCTGCTCGTGGCTGATAGTGGGGGCCAGGTGGCGAAGGTAAATCGACAGCTTCTCCAGAGACGGGTCCTCATAGTTGACGATCTGGGACAAAAAGTCGTACTGGCGCACGAAGGTGTTCACGTCCTTACGGAACACGTCGAGTTCCTCCAAGGCGACGAGGTCGTCGGTCTCTTTGGCGATGCGCTGCCTATCCCGGAACCGATGCTGGGCGGGGGTGACCCACTTGGTGAGCGCGTTGTTGCCCTTCTTGGCTAGGAAATCTGCAACTAGGCCGTCGATCTCGGCTTCTTGGTACAGCCCGGCGGCGTCAAGCTTGTTCATGGTCTCGTGCACGATGTTGGGGTCAGTGACATCGGCGAGCGTGGTGGCCCGGTAGTACGGCGCGAACGCTGTGACGATGTCCTCGGCACTGTTGGCGAAGTCGATGACGAAAGTCTGGTCCTTCCCGGGTGCAGTGCGGTTGAGCCGGGACAACGTCTGCACCGCCGCCACCCCCGAGAGCCGCTTATCGACATACATGGCCACCAGCAGGGGTTGGTCGAAGCCGGTTTGGAACTTGTTAGCCACCAGCAACACGTTGTAGTCGTCGGTGGCGAACGCATCCCGCAGATCCCGCCCCTTCAGCTTGGGATTCATCAACGCCGAGGTCTCGCTGACCTTCTCGACCGCGGATTCCTCGTCGGTCACCTCACCGGAGAATGCCACAAGGGCCTTGACATTGGTGTAGCTCTTCTCGGCGACGTATTTGTCGAAGGCCAGCTTGTAGCGCACCGCAGCCTTACGACTGGAGGTCACCACCATGGCCTTGGCGTGCCCGTCCAGCCGCCACACGACGTTCTCCCGGAAGTGCTCCACGATGATCGCCACCTTCTGGGCGATGTTGGTGGGGTGCAACACCACCCAGTTCATCACTGACCGGATGGCCTTGGACTTGTCCACCAACTCCGCGCTACCCGCGGTGCCGGTCACCGCTACGGTCCCGCCGTCGGCGGTCTCGTTGGTCTCGTAGATCTTTCCGTTATGCGTCAACCGAAAAGCGGTGGTGTAAGGGGTGTAGTTCTTGAGTACGTCGAGGATGAAGCCCTCCTCGATGGCCTGCTGCATCGAATACAGGTGAAACGGGTGCGGTACGCCGCCGATACCTTTGTGCCCGAACAGCTCCAGGGTCTTGGCCTTCGGGGTGGCGGTGAACGCGAAGAAGGATAGGTTCTTGGATTCGGCCCGTGCGGCCATCTCGGCCACCAACACGTCCTCGGCGGAGAACTCCCCACCATCGGCGAGTTCGTCTGTCTCCGTGGCGCTCAGGGCCGCTTTCAACTGCTTGGAGGCCTCCCCGGCCTGTGACGAATGCGCCTCATCGGCGATGATCGCGAAGGTCTTGCCCTTGAGGTGGGCCTGGGTCTGGATGAGGTCCAACGCGAAGGGGAACGTCTGGATCGTGACGATGATGATCTTGGTGCCCCCGGCCAGTGCCTGGGTCAGCTCCGCAGACTTCGACCCGCCCAAGCCCTCGATATGGGCGATCACCCCAGGGGTGGACTCAATCTGGCGGATCGCCTCCTGAAGTTGAGCATCCAGCACGTTGCGATCAGTGATGACGATGACCGAGTCGAACACAGCCTCATCGTTTGCATCGTGCAGCACCGACAGCCTGTGGGCCAGCCACGAAATGCTGTTGGTTTTGCCCGACCCGGCAGAATGCTGGATCAGGTAGCGGTGGCCCGGCCCCTCCGTGCGGGCGGCCTCCACGAGTTTGGTGACCACCTCCCATTGGTGGTAGCGCGGGAACAGCATGGTCTCTTTGCGGGTCTTCGCTCCCGTGGCCGGGTCGATCTTGTCCTCGACATGTAGGTGCATGAACCGGCCCAGAATGTCCAACCAGGTGTCGCGCTGCAGGATTGACTCCCACAGGTAGGCCGTCGGGGAACCGTGCGGGTTCGGGGGGTTCCCGGCGTGGTGGTGGTCGCCCCGGTTGAAGGGCAAGAACACCGTGTCCTTGCCGTCGAGCTTGGTGGTCATCTCAATCGCGCTGTTGGACACGGCGAAATGCACCAACGCCCTTGCCCCAAAGCGCAGCAGTGGCTCTCCCTTGGGGGGCCGGTCGTTCTTGTACTGCAACACCGCATCGGTGATGTTCTGGGTGAAGTCGGTCTTCAACTCGGCGGTGGCCACCGGGATGCCATTGACGAAGAACACCAAATCGATGCTGTCGCTGGGCTTCTGGGCTGAGTAGTGCACCTGGCGCATCCCCCGCAGCCGCACCGCTTCGTACTTCTTCTTCGTCGATTCGTTCAATGACGAGTTGGGCCGAAAATGGCACATCTGGAACTGGGCGTTGAGGTCCTTAAACCCCCTGCGCAACACGGCCAGGGTACCCCCGTTGGCTTTCAGGTCGGCGTCTAATGCCTTGGCCAGCGTGGTCAACACGCCCCGCTCGGCCTTGGTTCGGGCCTCCCCAGTCAGGTCGGGCTTGACCCGCTTCGCCAACTGGTCCGGTTGAGTGTCGGACAGCCAACCGAACACGTCCTCGGGGAACAACGCCAGCTCCCGGTCGTACCCCGAGTCAGTGGGCGAGTACAGCCACCCGTGTGCGGCCAGATGTCCGCAGAACTCGGCTTCGAAGGCGGATTCGTGGTGCTGCTGAGCCACCGCTACGCTGCCCTTCGGACATCGATTTTGCCCGTGACGGCGTCGGTGATCAGAGCTGACCGATACTCCCGCAGGGTATCTGTGGACACATCGGCTTTCTTTATCAGCGCATCCACATGCGCACAGCGGTCTGCGAGGTACTCGACAATCCGTCGCTGTTCGTCAATCGGGGGCTGCGGAATTGGGAATGACGCCAGCTGGTCAGGGCTTAAGTGAGGCACACTCACGCCTGTGAATATGGGAGTGAGGTGGTGCACGATGCCTGGCCCGGTAAGCAGATGAAAAAGGTAGTCTCGCTCAAAACCCGGTAGTGCCCGTATCCTTGCCACCCGCTGAAGCAACAGCGACGGAATATCACCTGCCCTGATGCGTGCGACGCGAATGCCTGTACTAATAAACGGCCTATCCAGACCCATCACTATGTCACCCTGGTGAAGGGCGTAATCAGTAAATACCGATGCATCATCCCGGGGCCAACGCACCACGTCGGTCCAGTCAATCTGATTTACACCAACATTCGTGCCCCTCAATAGTCGAATGTCGTCAACGTCTTCAGTAAACCCCTCGCTCTTGAAGGGGAACCCCGTCAAGATGGCGCAGGCGTACTTAATGAAGGAATGCGACCAGTGGTTCGGGAAAGCTCCGATCCATTCGATCCCTGAGTCCGTCATCTGGACATCGGGTTCGAGACCCTTGGTGACGGCGTGGGTGATGGTGGCGGTGCGGTTCTCGCGCAGGGTGGCGATGAGCTGCTCCTGCTTGGCGATCAGGGCATCGATCTTGGCAGTCTCGCGGTCGAGGAACTTGACAATCGCGGCTTGCTCGCCACGGCTCGGGACGGCAATGCGGAGACTGCGGAGCTTGTCCTGATTGATATTGGGTTGTCCCCCACCTGACGCCAAAAAGATCAAGTGATCGCGGGCGGCGCTTAGTGAGTAGTAAGCAAACCGCGTTTCGACTCGTAGCGGGTTGGCAAACGCGCAGCAGGCCTGATTCGTACACGCAGGCTGTTCCAGCCATCCCAATCGGCCAATGGTCGCACCGTACATTGCTATCAGTAACGTGCCGGGTGGATAGATCTTCAGCGCACTGTATGACGCAAGCGCCGAAGCGGAGACTTGCTGGGTAGTTTCTGCTATCGCCCGCTCACGAAGCTCGCCGGTCGTCACCCAATTGATGTCACCGCCGTAAAATTTACCATCCTTGCTATCCGGCGTTGTGCCGCTTGAGATCTCGCCAAACAGCCAGGACATTCGTTCGACCGACCAATCGGAAGGCACAGGGCCGAGGTGCGCTAAGCCCGAGTCTTTGTATATCGGATACGCAGGCCAGTTCACGCTCCGACCTCGGTGAGCATGGCCTGGATCTCAGTCACAAGGATGCGAAGGTCTTTCTGGATATCCTCAAGCGACCTAGGCGGTACGTAGCGGTAGAAGTGGCGGGTGAACGGAATCTCGTAGCCGACCTTGGTCTTGTCATGGTCGATCCAGCCATTGGGCACGTGGGGCCGGATTTCTCGGGAGAAGTACTCCTCGACGTCCTGCGTCAACGGCACGTTTTCCGTGTCGCGAAGGCCTGGGTCGGGTTCGGGGTTGCCCTTGGCGTCGGTGACGATGGTGGCGTCGTCGTCATGCTCACCAAGGGTTGTCCAGATCGCCTTGATCAGCGGGGCGGGTGGTTTAGTCAATCCCGCTTTGCGCAGTGCATCCTTGAGTTCAGTGACAAAGTCGTCGCGGTCCTTCCACTCCCACCCGATCAGGCCGGTCAGTGCCTTCCGGATCGCAGCTTGCTCTGCTGGCTTGAATTTCTCGATGCCTTTCTGCATCAGGACTTCTTCGACCTTGTCCTCGGTGGGCTCGAACCGGTACTGCAAGGGCCGTTCAACGGTGATGGTGGAGTAGCCGAAATCCACACCCTTGAAGACTTTCGACAGGGCGGGGCGCTCGTCGGTGCCGTGCTCGTTATGGAAACCGTCGTAGATGTGACAGATCCGCTCAATGTCCTTGGGCCGCAGTTCCTTCCGCTTGGAGCCCAAAGACTTTCGCATCTTGCCGAACATGTCTACGGCGTTGATGAGCTGTATCTTGCCTCTGCGTTTGGGGGGCTTGTTGTTGTCCAGGACCCAGATGTAGGTGGAGATGCCGGTGTTGTAGAACATGTCAGTCGGCAGGGCGATGATCGCGTCGAGCAGGTCGTTTTCGATGATCCATTGGCGGATGTTGGATTCACCCGATCCCGCGCCGCCGGTGAACAGCGGGGAGCCGTTGAGGACGATGGCCAGGCGACTACCTCCCTCGCCGTTTTTCACCGGCTGCATCTTGGAGATCAGGTGCAGCAGGAACAACAGAGACCCGTCTGACACCCGAGGGAGGCCAGGGCCGAACCGCCCGGCGAACCCGCGCTGGTCGTGTTCGTCGGTGACTATCTTTTGCTGGGTCTTCCACTCCACCCCAAATGGGGGGTTAGAGAGCAGATAGTCGAAGCGTTTGCCTGGGAAGCCGTCGTCGGTCAGCGTGTCGCCGAGGTAGATGTTGTCCACGCCCTGCCCTTTGATGATCATGTCGGACTTGCACATGGCGTAGGACCGCGGGTTGATGTCCTGGCCGTACAACACCGGGCGAGCCGAGGGGTTCATCGCGACCAGATAGTCGTCCGCGGTAGACAACATGCCGCCGGTCCCGGCGGCAGGGTCGTAGATGGTCCGCACCACGCCAGGTTTGGTCAAGGCGGCGTCGTCGGTATGGAAGAGCAAACTCACCATCAGCTTGATGACCTCGCGGGGGGTGAAGTGGTCACCGGCGGCGGCGTTGTTGGACTCGGCGAACTTCCGGATCAGCTCCTCGAAGATGTAGCCCATGTCGGTGCCCGAGATCACCAAGGGATGCAGATCGACGGCGGCGAACTCCTTGACGATCAGGTACAGCCGCCCCGACTTGTGGAGGTCGGTGATCAGGTCCGGAAGCCGGAACCCGTCAAATACGTCGCGCACGTTCGGGGAAAAACGGGCGATGTAGTCGATGAGGTTGTCGGCCACGCCCTCGGGGTCGCTGACCAGCGAGCTGAACGTCCAGGGCGAGGTGTTGAAGAAGGGCAGCTTGAACTTGGACTTGACCACTAGGGCAGGGTCGATCTTCTGGCTCTGCGCCTTGGTGTGCTCGGCGATCACCTGCTGCTTGGTGGGCTCCAGGATGCAGTCCAAGCGGCGGAGGATCGTGAACGGCAAGATCACGTCGCCGTACTGATTGGGCTGGTATGGGCCCCGCAGCAGTTCGGCGATGTTCCAGATAAGGGTCGCGTTGGTTTTTGCCATGTTGCTCGACTCACTCCCCCACGTCGGATGTATGACAGGTGGAAGTTACTCCCATGCCCCGACGATACGAGCGGAGTTGGACTAGAAACTTGTCGGTGTCGGCACGATACTGGGGGCGAAAAGGGGGGAGATAGACATTGACCGACGACGCTGATCTGGCTGCTGATCTGGCTGCCCTGATCGCGGCATGCGAGAGCGACTTAGGCGACCCGAACCTGTGGTTTGAACCGGACGGCTACCCCGACTCGTTGGCGCTCTGCATCATCGACTCGATCTATTCGACTGGGGCACGGTACTCCTCGGTCGTCAACATCGTCAGCCGATATCGCGAGTATCGGAACCAGCAAGGCGGCGACGCCGACACCGACGGCGCTGACGAACTCCTCGCCGCCATCACCGAAGTTGGCGGCCCGGATGACTGGGCAACCCAGATCGGGAATCGCCGCCCCACCTCCACTAAAGGGGGCGCTCCGCTCAAGGCTGAGACGATTACCGCCCTCGCGAAGGCGCTCCCAGAGCGTGGCGTCCGCACTACCAGCGACCTCAGAACCGCGGCTACTAAGCCGGAGGGCCTCACGCAAGTAAAGCGGGCGTGGCTGGCAACTCCTGGCCAAGGGTCGGGCATCACATGGGACTATGCCCTGATGCTCGCCCAGCTTCCGGGGGTGAAAGCCGACCGCATGGTGATCAAGTACGTGGCCCGAGCCATCGGAGTGCCACCCGAGAAGCTGTCACCTCAACGTGCCGCTCAACTGGTGACCCGGGTGGCGGAGGTAAAGCGCTGGAACCCGATTCACCTCGATCACGCGATCTGGCGGTTTGAGTCCGGGCGACCTTTCCAGCGCGACGAGCCGAACGAAGAAGGCGACGAGCCGGAAGAAGACTGACTGTCGCCACCGATAGCTGCTCTTCCTGCTCGACCCACCCAATCAGGGCGCTAATCGGCCCATCGCTGCCCGAAAGCTGCTGTTCGGCCAGGCATCCGGCAGCACCTCCATCACCTGCTGAAGCGCCAACAGGCCACTGATGCGCAGCCGACGCGCACCATAGAGCGCCGCCACGGTCGGTGTCCGGCTCTGGCAGGCCGCACAGTGCAGCAGCACGCTGCGACCCTCGTCGCGCAGTTGCTCGATGAGCCGCACGGTGTCGGTCAGTACGAAGTCCAGGTTGGGGTTGCTGGCCGGATCTGCTTTGTCGATCAGCCGGATGTCGATCTGCTCGACGCCCGCCGGGAGGTCATCGTCGTTCACCCGGCATAAGGACACCACGGCATCCACCCCTGCCGGAAGGCCCTGCAAGGCAGCGATACCGCCCAACCAGACCCCATCGTCATGCGGGTGCTGAACCGGCGTCATCCAGGACGGGTCATAGCTAAATTGTTCGCCCTCACCCACTATTTGAGTCGCCAATTTCACCAGGTCCCGCGTAGACAATCCGGGCCAGCCATGCAGGATGCGACGCCACTGTGCAGGTACCGCTGACGCGCCATAGACAGCGCCGAGCAGTCCTCCTGCGATTGCGGCCACTGTGTCGGTGTCCCCCCCTCCTCGGACCGCTGAGTCGAGCGCCAGGCGCAGGTGGTCGGCGCGGAAGCCACCCTCGGCCGGATGATCCTGTGGGACAGGCGTGGTCATGATCGCCGACCATGCGCCCTGCAGCGCCTCAACAACCCAGCCGTTGTTGGTGAAGTCAGAAGGCTTCGACACCTCGGCAGCGTCGAGCCGTGAGACCCACAGGTCTCGCCGATCTACGTCGATGTGCTGCAGACCTATCCGGGCCTCCAGCTCGCCCGTCAGGACGGCGTGGCGGATCGCCAGGCACCACAGCACGCAGGCATCGCCCGCCTCGGGGTCGTGGTGCGTCAGCTCGCTGACCGCCCGGGCCGCCGCGACGAGTGCCACTTCGTCATCGAGGTAGGCCAATGCTACTGGTGCAGTGCGCATTAACGAGCCGTTGCCTGCCGTGCGGCTAGTGAGTTTGTGCAGCGCAGCAGATTCTTCACGTGCCGTCTGTGCCGAGATCCCGCGTCGCCCTGCCCGGCTGAGGACCGAGCGGGTCTGCACACCTACGTCCTTGGCGTCTTGGGACCAGTCGTGCCAGCGCCGGGCGAGGTCGTCGAGCGCCTCCTCGTGGCGCAGGTCCGCTCCGGTGGCGGCGACTTGGGCAATGGCGAGAGCCATCGAAGTGTCGTCGGTCCACTCTCCGGGCTCCCAGCCGAAGGGCCCGCCGCCCACCATGGCGACTTCCAGTTCCGGCCCCCGAGGGGGGCCAAATTCATAGGCGGCCCCGAGTGCATCGCCTGCGGCGGTGCCCAGCAGAACGCCACAGGCGCGGTCAAGCTGAGCGGTAGTCAACGTCATAGGCCCAGTCTCCTTTCACCCACTGACAATTCGAGCGGCCCCCGTCGGGGGCCAGACAGCATCCTTGGCCCCGCACGGGGGCCTCACTAGCCCGTCGCTGCCTGCCGCCCCAGGGGGTTAACGAGCCAGTCGTCGGCCCCCACTGGGGGCCTGACGCCTCCTGCGGCTGGGCCCCGCCGCGGCTAGGCAACCTCCTCGGCCAGGTACCTGTAAAGCGTTGCGCGGGAAACGCCAAGGAACTTGGCGATGTCTCGCGCGGTGTGCCCGTCGTCCTGCATGCGCCTGGCCGTGGCAATGTGACTCGGGTCCACAACTTTCTTTCGCCGCCCGAACTTGGTGCCGTTGGCCAGGGACATCGCCCGCTTGAGTGCGGTGCGCTCCTTCACCAGCTCGCGCTCGTACTCGGCGAGCGAGCCGAGCACCCCAATCATCATGCGCCCAGCGGCGGTAGAAGAGTCGATGCCGTCAGTGGTGGACACCAGCGTCACGCCGCGCTCGGTCAACTTCTTGACGGTCTCCAAGATGTTCAGGGTATTGCGGCCCAGCCGGTCTAACTTCCACACCACAACGGTGTCCCCCTCACGAACGTAATCGAGGAGCGCAGCCAGACCTGGGCGGTCGTCTCGTGCGCCAGACATGGTGTCGGAGAAGACCTTCGCCACGCCAGCAGCCGCGAGAGCCGACTCCTGCTGCTCCAGCGTCTGGGCAACGGTGCTGACACGCAGGTAACCAACACGCGCCCCACTTCCGGGCGTTGCGGCTGAGTGCGAGTCTGCTTTCATAGCTATTTTAACAATGAAACGACCGAATCTATTCCCTCTGGAGGAGGGGTGACCATAGTCCTCACCCAAACCGACTCGCGGAACTCCTTCATCAGCCGGTCCACGTTGGTGCCCGGTCATGCAAGACGTGCCCCATGGGCACTCATCCGTTTTGCCGGAAATCCTGCAGAGCGGCGTTAACTAGGCTGTTGCCATGCTTGGCCAGTACCGAGTGTTACCTAGTCCTGGTGTCGTCGAAATGTGGTCAGCAGTCCGTTTGCCCTTCGAGCCGCACGGTTGGAAGAAAGACATGCGCGACGAGCTGCGGCGGGCGCTGCAGGACCTATCTCGTCCATCATCCGGGCGGCTCCATGCGGTCTATTGCGCCGCCGATGACGACGCGCTTGTCGATACCGAAAACGTCTTGTTCTACAACGTCGGAGGCACCGCACTCCGGTCCCTGATGACACGTGCAGTGACCTTTGAACGCAACTATGACGTGCCGCAGCCACCGCCCGGAACCGACCTAGGGGACAGCCAGACCCTGCACTATCAGCGGTATCGCGAGGCGAGTGATAACTCATTCGAGTTCTGGAAACCGGGAAGGCAGCTTGCCGCCTTCTGCGGTGTTCCAGTGGACTCGATCGCCAAACCAGCGCCAGTGTGGAAGGCCGTTCGGGACTACGCGACCCCTCCAACTAGGACAGCAGACGCGCCAACACGATTCCTCATCAAAGTCCAGATCACCGACATGCGGAAGTCGGGGCATGCTGGCTCGATTGTCAGCAAAATCAAGCCCGCTCTTGACGGCATCATCAGCGCCTATCACAGTCATGACGGCGACGGAGCGGTGGAGGCTCGGCGGCTCGAAGAAGTCAAGATCGGAACGGCAGAAGCGTTGCGGCATGAGCTTCTCGATCCGCGATGGGCAACACTAGGCCCAAGACGGCTCCTATGGCCGCACCGTCCAACCGGAGTCCAGTGGAACCCTGCCGATGACTATTGCGTTGCCGCCCATGTCACCCTCAGCAGAGACAAGTTAGACACAGATAAACGCTCCGCCCGGTGGCGACTGACCGCAGAGCTGATGGAAGCCACTCACCGAAAACCCGTTGTTCCCCGAACAGTTACTGAGACACCCTTTTGCGACAGTCCGGGTGAGACGAACTTTTGAGACTCGGCCAGCTCGGACGATCGGACCTCCGGCATTCCGCCGACACCTGTCTCATAAGTGCTCTGTTTTGAGACGCCAGCTGGCCGCAGTCAAACTAGGACTCGTCAATGTCCCAAGGCGCTCGATGGCGCTTGCTGGGATCGTCAGTTCGACGCAGTAAGTAGTCACCAAACGCTTTGCGTATGAACTCTTCCTCGGACATCTGCGTGCTAGGCACCAGTCGGATCAGGCCATCCCTCCAGCCGAAGAGGTCGTTCCCATATGCGGTTACATAGGCAGGCAGGTCGTACAGATGTCCTGCGCTAAGCGCAAAATGCGGTCTCCCGTTGGGGTCGGCAGTCTCGCGCCATACTTGAGCGCACGTAGACCCGCGATCCAGGGTGGCAGCAAACGTTGCCGTTGCTCCCACACGGTCGGCAGCACTCCAGAGCTTCTGCAGCTCAAGCTCGTTGAGGCCGCGCTGGCTGACTTTGCACTCGCCAACAATCCATTGTCCATTCGCGAGGACGATAACCACATCGAACTCGGCGAACGTGTTCGCTTCGCCGACCTCGAACAGCTCAACACCTGGATACGCGCCGAACACGGCATCCTTACCCAGAATTTGGGTAATGTGCCGCATCGCCAACACATGTGGCAGCACATCGTATTCAGCTGCCCGCAAGAGGGTTTCGCTTGCACGGTATTGATAGTCGATCTTCTGCGACTCGAAAGGCGTGTCAATCAGTAGTCCGCAGCCGTGACACTGCAACTCAGGTACCGCATCTGCTAGCGGCCGCCATTGGATGTGCTTGCAGTTCCGACAGGTCGCCTGTACACCTCGGAGGATGAGGCGGCGGCGCACCGCCCAGTCGACCCAGACTGCCGCCTGCTTAGCGTTGAGCGCCTTGATATTAAGGCCCAGAATGCCGCGAATCTTGTTGAAGTTGATGTGTCCGATCTCTTCGACGTCGGGTACGCCCAAAGCCTCATCCAACCTCGACCTCAAGACGTCGTACTTCTCAGATCCGGAGATGACGTCGCTGCCTTCGAGGAACTGGTTGAGGCGACGCTTCACCAGACTCGCATGCCCTCGCCTGACTAGCTGTTCTAGCAGTTCGGTCACGCCCGGATACACAAACATCGATAGATCGGCTCCGGCTGCGCGTATGAGATTTTCCGCAGCCTTCCCCGGCGTACTCACCTGTGCGTGCAACGAGTGGTCGAGGGCCAGTGCCCTGAGTACCTCCAATCCGGCTGGTTGCCGGAGGGTTGCGAACTCGTCGAGCTTGCCTACGGGGACAATCCTGCCGTGAAGGTAGCCCGGTTCCTGCCATCGGGTACGCCTCATCGTCTTGCTTGGAGGCAAACGTTTCTCCGATACAACTGCAGTCAACGTGAGCCAGGTCGCCTCGCTACTTCCCAAAAAATGTTGCCCGAGCGTTTCGATGTCCGTCGGTGTAAAGCTCGGTACCGTCGCCTCTCCGTCAACGAATTGAGCCATCTCAGTGGACGCGACGCCACACCCATACACTTCACCGACGACATCAAACGGACTAACGACGTCGAACCCGGTTCCTTGGCACAGGTCTCGTAGCTCGTCTGGCGACAGC
>NZ_LZIZ01000022.1:0-75894 GCF_001666915.1 Mycobacterium sp. E3339
CCCGCGGGCTTACGATGTCGCCGTGGCGGATGTCACGGTGGCGATATTTACCTTTACCAGGAACGAAGCGACCGCGGTAACGGAGTTGCTCGCACGCCTCTACGTCGACCTGCCGGTGTTCGGAGCAACGTTGTGGACGCCGGTGAAACACGGGGAAGAATCGTTGGAGGGCCGCCTGTCCGACGGGCGAACCGCCAGGCTGGAGCACCATCCGCTCAGCGCCCAGGGCAATGTCGTCGCGGCGGCCGCGCTCAGCAGATCGACCCGCGAAAACCGGGCCGACTACTACGTCTTCTACGGCTGCTGTGGAACGGTCGACTCCAAGCTCGTTGGTCAGGTCTTTCGAGCCGAAAGGGTGTCATACCTGTCATTGGGCGTGGTAGTCGCCTCGCCCGACGGCGAGGTCGTCAAGCTGAAGAACAAGTGGATCGTCCGGACGCATCCCGACGAGCAGGCACCGCTCGCCGCCATTGAGCTGCGGGCCGGGTCCGCGGTCGCTTCGTTCCTGGTAAAGGTAAATATCGCCACCGTGACATCCGCCACGGCGACATCGTAAGCCCGCGGGCGGGCCTTATTAGCGCGGTCGCCGAAAACACAATTTGGGCAGCGGTCATCAGTTCCGAGTTTCCGGAATCGGAATCAATTCCGCGTGTATCGTGCGGCCAAACTTGGACCGCATGAGCCCGTGTGCCGTGGGCACCAGCACGCGGGCAACATTTCAGCCGCCGGCGCCCACGCCGGTGACCAATTCGACCGGGCCGCTTGGCGATTAGAAGTGGGCCGCTACTGGCCGGCCGGTGGACGGCACACGTTGGCGCCCGGATCCCACCACCAGCCGTTGTCGCATGCCAGCGGTTGCGGCCCCACGCCGAGAGGCCGGCATACGTTGGCGGTCGGGTCCCACCACTGGCCCGGGTCGCATGCCAACGGTTGCGGCCCCACGCCGAGAGGCCGGCAGACCTTGCCCGTCGGATCCCACCACTCCCCCTCCGCGCAATCCGCCTTGCTTACGGCCGGAATCGCGATCGTCACGGCCGCCATCGAGGCGAACGCCACCATGACGATGACTACAAGATGCCGAATGAACGTCCTCATTGTGGACCTCCCGTCGCGCTATCCATCAATCGAAACCGATTCCGGACATGCAGGTCAAGGCCGCAACCGTATTCGTCGTCATGTCTGCGATGAATTCCGGGCACTTCGCGAGTCAGACCTTCCAGACGGACAAATCGAGAGGAAAGGTGGATGCCATGTCCCCCGAACAGACGGCCCAGCCGCCGATCGTCGATCTCCAAACCTGGCGCGCCGCGCTCGACGAGCTGCGCAAGCGCGAGAAGGCCGCCACCCGCGAACTCGATGCCATCGCCGCCCAGCGCCGACGCCTGCCGATGGTGAAGTTGCCGGACTACGTCCTCATCGGCGCCGACGGGCCCATCCGCCTCGTCGACGTGTTCGACGGACGTTCGCAGCTCATCGTCTACCACCACATGTGGTCCGACGGCGCGGAGTGGCAGTGCCCCGGCTGCACGGGTTTCACGTCGCAATTCACCCGCTTGGAGTTCCTGGACAACTACGACGCCCGCTTCGTCATCGTCACCAACGGGCCGATCGAGGAAGCCCTCGCCTACAAGCACAAGGTCGGCAACCGCATGGACTGGTACTCGTCATCGCAAAGCCCATTCGGCGCCGACATGGACGCACCGCCCGGCGGCGGCTTCGGGGTCAACGTGTTCCTGCGCGACGGCGACACCGTGTACCGCACGTGGCACACGAACGGGCGGGGCACCGAGCAACTCAGCCACTCGTTCGGGCTCATCGACATCCTGCCGTGGGGCCGCCAGGAGGAATGGCTCGATTCGCCTGAAGGCTGGCCGTCGCGCCCCACATACTCAGGGTGGCTCGACTCCCCCGCCATCGCAGCCGCCTACGGACCCGAGGACAACACATGAGCGTCACCGCCGAGCGTTACGCCGTCACCCGCACCATCGCCGCGACGCCGGCCGAGATCTTCGCCGTACTCGCCAACCCGTCGCGTCACCAGAACACCGAACCCACCGACTGGGTCCGCGAAGCGGTTGACGGCGCGCCGATCACCGGGGCGGGACAGACGTTCGCGATGAACATGTATCTCCCTGCGGCCGGCGGCGACTACGTCACGCACAATCTGGTCAACGTCTTCGAGAAGGACCGTGCCATCGGTTGGATGCCGGGCATCCTGGACGACGCGGGCAACCACACCCCCGGCGGCTGGTTCTGGCGTTACGACCTCGCCCCGAATGGCGACCGCACGGACGTCACCCTGACTTACGACTGGAGCGGCACGTCGCAGGACTTCCGCGACCGCGTTGGCCAGATGCCCATCTTCGGTGAGGACTACCTCGACGCGTCGCTGGCCGCGCTCGCGCGATCGGTCGCAAGCTGATCGGTCAAAACCCAGTCACCGCAACCCATCTCCCGCCGCGAGCGCCGAGTTCGCAGGGACTCGCGGGATCTCGGCGGCGGGTAATGGCGGACAGAAAAAGTTCCCCTGCACGGCGTCGCAACCGTAGTCCCTGAGCCGTTGGGCCGTTGCGAGGTCTTCGACGCCTTCGGCCACGCTGGCGATACCGAACGCAGATGCCAACTCGATGACCGAGCGTGCAATGGTGGCGGCGCGGTCATCGTGCAGGATCGGCGCGATGAAGTCATGGCCGAGCTTGACTTCATCAGCCGGCAACTCGCGCAGATACGTCAAAGTGGCGTAGCCGCTGCCGAAGTCGTCAATCGCTACCCGAATGCCGTTGTCACGTAACCGGTTCAGCACTGCGCGGGCCTGCACCAGGTCGGCCACCACCAAATCCTCGGTGATCTCGATGGTGAGCGAGCTGGGAGACATGGCGAACTGGCCGAGCACGGACATGATGCGGTCCGGCAGCGCGTCCTCGTCGAGGGATGGCGCCGCGAGATTGATCGCGACGGCGATCGCCGCGCCGGCCTCGTGCCACGCGGCGGCGTCCGCCACGGCCCGGGAAAGCACCAGATCGGTGAGCGCATGCATCAACCCGTGCGCGCGCACCAGGGGTAAGAACTCATCGGGGCCCAGCACGCCAAATCGCGGATGATGCCAGCGCACCAGCGCCTCTACTCCGCTCACGGAGCCGGTCAACGTGCTGAATTTCGGCTGGTACAACAGGGTCAGCGTGCCGTTCTCGATGGCGCGTCGCAGTTCGCCCAGCAGTTGCAATCGGGCGATGGCCCGCTCGGATGTGGGCGCGTTGCCAAGCTGAGCGCCCATCTCGGGTGTGAACGTCTGCACATTGGTCGCGCTCCCCAGGCGGGCCCAGGAGCGCGCCGCATCCGCCTGCTTGAGTAGATCGCCGGGTGTCAGCGGCGGGAGATCTGACTCGGCCGAGGCCATGCCGATGCTCAGGCGTACGTCCAGGCGGTGATGGTCGATGTCGACGGGCTCCTCGAACGATCGCGCCACCCCGTTGGCGACCTGTATCGCCACGTCCGGACGGTCCTCGACCAAGATGGCGAATTCGTCACCGCTCATCCGCGCAATGGTGTGGCTGTCATCGACGTTGTGCTGGATCCGCTCGCCGACGCCGCGGAGCAGTTCGTCGCCCACGTCATAACCGAGCGTGTCGTTGACGAGCTTGAAATCGTCGACGCTCACCGTGAGTACGTTGACCGGCACGCTGTGCTGAACGTGTAAGCGCAGGGCGTGCGCCAACCGATCGTCGAAAAGCCGGTGATTCGCCAACCCGGTCAGCGGGTCGCGCAGGCTGGCATCGGATACCGCGGCAAGTAGCCGTTGCTTTCGCTCCAGCAACAATATGTGGCGGACCAGGGTGGTGACGAACAGCACCACACAAACCGAGAAGACGAACGCCTCACCCCGGTAAGCGGGCCAAAAGTGCACGGTCCCAACGACAATCGCCAGCATCACCGGAAGATAGGGCAGCCACAGCGACGCCCTGGACGAGGGCCGCGAAAATCCCAGATCGGGTTCGGGCCCCGGCCGAGAAGTGATTCCGGACAGCGCGACGAAGTACATGCCACCGGCCCATCCGAGGACGACGAGGTCATTGGGCCCCCGGTCGACGGAATCCCTGGCGACGTGCACCAGGCCGGCCAGCGCAATGAGGCCCCAGCCCAACATCATCAGCGTCGGGGAGAGCTTGCGGCCCGCCTCAGCCTTTTTGACAACGATGAATGTCAACGCAACGAGTCCGACGTACACGCCCGCGGCGGTGGCCAACAACACCCGCGGAACGGTCAGCGTCGTCTGCGATGCCTGCGCCGCGGGACCCAGCGGCAGGAGAATGAATACGACCAACAGCGACGCGGTGATGAGGACCCCGTCAACGAGCAGGCCGATCCCGAACCGGGCGTCGTCCCTACTGGGAATCGCGGCCGCGGTGGCCAACGCGCAGAGCGGCAGAATGAGGAACCCCAAGTTCGCCGCCGAGAGGTCCGATACCGGAAGTTCGCCTGCCAGGGCGACGTAACACCACACCGCTTGGCCCGCAGTCCAGCCGACCAAACCGGTGGACAGGACGGTCCACGCGAGGCGTTGCCGCCCCCGCGACCCGCGGGCGGCATAGACCGAACACGTGGTGGCGAACACGCCCGCAAGCAGAGAGCCCGCCGGCGCGAGTACCGCGCGGCCCGGCGCAGCCTTCCAGCCCAACAACGCCACCGCGAACGCGACCAGACCGACGGTTGCCAACACGACCACCACTTGTCGGCTTCGTGTCAGTGACAACAATTTCCCTTAATCTGTCGGGTGCGGCCCGCAAGCAGGATAAGGCACGCAGCAAGGTAGTTGAGAGAATTTACTCAGCCGTTTCTCGGTCGCCATGAGTTTTCTGGTCGCGCCGAATGCTGCACCGCCTCAGGGAGCGACTGGGCCCCGCAATGGGTCTAATTGCGTTGCACCTGCGGTGCATTCGATGCAGCGGCGCGCCGACACAGCGCCATCGGGCGAGTGCCGGGATGTCACGTGCACAGCGAAGGGGCGTCGCACACGTTGCCGGGGCAGTAGATCGAGTGCGCGGCGTCGACCATGGTTCCGACGTCCAACAACGTGACGCCCCGCGCGTTCAGGTGCGCGTGAACGTCGTCGGCGATCTGTTGTGGCGTCCAACCCCAGGTCAGGTCGTAGCAGATGAGGTGCGCCTCCCCGATGAGCGCCTCTTGCGTCTGCGGCGGCCAGCTGAGGCCGACGGCGCGCAGTTGAGCGAGGTATGCGTCGTCTTGGGGCGTGGCGGCGGCAATCGCCGCGCTACTGACCAAGCCGGCGCCGGCGATCATGGGTACGGTAAGTGCCGCCAGCCAACGAGGTGAAGGCATGCGATTCACTCCCTTTCTGCGATGCCCCCCAATATCTTGCGGACTCAACCACGTCGAAGAATAGCCAAAGTCCGTGGCGTCGGCTCGCGGTAATCGGATTGCGCTCCCCGCGGCGGCCAAGGGCCAGCCGATGGCGGGGGTGCGGTTTGGCTGTAGCGTGACGGCCGTGAAGTCCTCCCTGGTGTATTCCTCCGTCGCCGCCTGCGTTGCGGCGACCGTCCTGGCTATCGCCGCGTCGGGCAACGCAACCGCGGCCGGCTCGTGCCCGACCGCGCAGGCCCCGGCCGGTGGCACGCCCGACTGGACGTTGGCCGGCACCACCGGCAGCGTCGCGGTCACCGGGTCCACGGATACGACGGCTCCGCGCGTCGACGTCACCGCGCCGTTCGGCGTGACCCAGACGCAGGTGCATACGCTGCACGCCGGGAACGGGCCGGTGGTTCCCGCCGCGGCCCGGGTCTCGGTCTGCTACATGGGTGTCAATGGGCGTGACGGGTCGGTGTTCGACAACAGCTACGAACGCGGCGCCCCCGTCGACTTCCCGCTCACCGGAGTCGTGCCGGGCTTCCAGAAGGCCATCGCGGGACAAAACGTCGGATCGACCGTCGGCGTCGCGATGACTTCCGCGGACGGCTACCCCAACGGTCAGCCGAGCGCTGGGATCCGGCCGGGTGACTCGCTCGTGTTCGCGATCAAGATCCTCAGCGCGTCGAGCTAGCCGGAAGGCGCCAAATCGCTTGTCGCTCAACCGTTCAGCGGCGCAAACATCAGCGCGGGGTCGATCCCGAGTTGCTGTGCGACGTGGGACGCGTCCCAATACTCGCGCCAGTAACTGATCGCGCCGTCGCGCACTCCGAAGAACGCCGTGACGTAGAACGTCACGGCGACACCGTTCATGGCGTTCACGTCGACGCGCTCGACGACGACGGTGTCACCGTCGGAAACGATGGTGCGGATCTCGCTGCCCTCCACCATCCCCGTCGAAAGCGTGTTGTGCTTCTCGAGTTCCGCGCGCGCCGCGTCGCGCCCGCGAACGACGGGTGAAAGCGGCACGTGGAGCTGCCAAACGAAGTCGTCGGCCATGAGCGCCGTCATCGCGTCGATATCCATGCTCTCGCCGTAAGCGGAATGGATAAAATCGACGACGATCTTTTCGTTGTCGTTCTTGGTTGCAACGCTTTTCGCCATCTGGTCGTCCTTTGAAGGTGATTGCGGTTCGCTATTGGTCGAACTGTAGACGGCCGCCGTTGGAATAGGCGCCGATATACGAATCGCTTAGCGTGGGCCCATGTAATCTGACCAGGACATGCCCCCAACCGCAGCCGCAACCCGCCGCCGCTTGTCGGTCGCGATGAAGGCGGGGTCGGCGGCGGAGCACACCGCCGCCGAACAGAGCGCGTTCGTCGCCGAACTACTCGCCGGCCGCGTCACCGCTCGCGGCTACTCCGAATACTTGCTGCGCCTGCGTGTGGTCTACGCCGCGCTCGAGGACGCCATCCGGGCCCGCCGCGAGGATCCCATGGTCGCCGCCGTGTACGACCCGACTTTGCAGCGTTCGGCCGCCATCGACGCCGACCTGGAGCACTGGCGACCCGGCGCCCCGCGGGAGGTCGACTCGCCAGCGGCCACGGCATACCGGGACCGGATCGCCGCCCTGACGTGGGGTGGCGCGCTGCTGGCCCACCACTACACGCGCTATCTCGGCGACCTGTCCGGCGGGCGGATCATCCGCAAGGCGCTCGATCGCACGTTTGACCTTCGCGGCGCCGGGCTCGCGTTCTACGAATTTCCCGTGCGGCCCAAGCCGTACAAGGACGCCTACCGGGCGCGGATCGATGCGCTGCCCACCGGCGCGGACGACATCGAGCGGATAGTCGACGAGGTCAAATTGGCCTTCGGCTTTAATCGCGCGTTACTCGACGAACTCGCCGTCGGCTAGCGCGCTCGAGGATCCGTCGGCAATCTCAAAGATTCAGCCCCGAGAACATGATTCGGCTGGGATCGTACTTCTGCCGCACGGCGGCCAGCCGCGACAGGTTCGAGCTGAAATACCTCGAGGCGGGTTGGTTCGCCTCGAGGTAGTTCACGTATCCCCCCACCGAGTGCCCTTGCACGGCCTGGTGCGCGGTGTTGAGCCAGTTCGTCGCCGCCCCCGCGTCACCGGTCTCCACGTACCACTGCACCAACGCATACTGCCGGCGCCACGGGAAGGCCGTCGCCCCCGGCGCCACATCGGCGAGGGCGCCGTCGAGCGCATGCATGATCGCCAACATGCGGCCCGCTCCACGGGGAAAGGCGTTGACGGCCTGGGCGATCCCCTGCGCGGTGGCCGCGTCGACGACCGGCAGCACGTCGGACCCGCCGACGTATCCGAGCGGCGCCGGGTTGAGGTTCCCCACGGCCAGATACCGCACCAGGTCCAGGTAGTTGAACGTGTGGTTCTCGGTCCCCGTCGGTTGCACGCCAACGGCTTTGGTGATGTTGGCCCCGACGCTGGCGCCCGAGCCGACCGGGCAGGTGGCCATGATGCGGCAGTGCGTTCCCATCGGCTCCACGGTGGCGTCCGCCAACGCCCAGCTGTTCCGGTCGGCGGTACGCAACCAGTTCTGCCAGCCAACCAACACCTGCGCCAACGCCTCCGCCGGGAAATTGAGGTTCACCACGTCGAGATCGGTGGTCGGGAACGTGGCGAAGGTCAGCGAGGTGGTCACGCCGAAGTTTCCGCCGCCGCCACCGCGCAACGCCCAGAACAGATCGGGGTTGCTGGCGTTGGAGGCGGTCACCGCCTGCCCGCCGGGCAGCACGACCGAAGCCGACACCAGTTGGTCACAGAGCAGGCCCGCGTGGCGGGAGTTGGCGCCCAATCCCCCGCCCAGCGCGTGCCCTGACGCGCCGACCGACGGGCAGGTGCCCGTCGGGATGCCCCGGCCCGCGCCGGCCAGCGTCTGATGCATCGCATACAAGCTGGTCGCGGGCGCCACGGTGATGTTTCCGGTGGCGGCGTCGTAATTGATGCCCCCCGGCAGCTGGCGGAGGTCGAGCACCATGACGCCGTTCGCGGTCGAGGCGCCGATGTAGGAGTGCCCGCCGCTGCGCGGCGCCACCTTCAGGTTGTGGGCGGCGGCGAACGCCATGGCCTTCTGCACGTCCGCGGGCGACGTCGGGGTGACGATCGCGGCGGGCGTCGAGCCGTTGAAGTTGGTGTTGAACACCTGCTTGGCCGAACCGTAACCGCCGTTGTCGGGCAGCAGCACCTGCCCGCCGATCGCGGTGGACAGCCCCTCCCAGCCGGTGGGGTTGGGGGCGGCGGTGGCCCGCGCCGAGCCGAACACGGTGCCGGCGGCCAAGGCTCCGGCGGCGCCCCGCAGGAACGTCTGGCGGGACATCTCACGCGCCATCGCCGGGCTCCCGCGTCTGCCTCATGTCCGCATTGTCAAACGGGCGACAACGAAACCCGCGGTGCCCCATGCCCTGTGACCGGATCGAAACCGATACGAGCTGCCGCGGTGATGCGCTCCGCGGGACACGTCGACGCCTCGAACAGACATGCCACGTTCCGCCTCGTATTGTCTGCAGCATGGTCGCCGCATCCACGTCCACTCTCGGCGAGTTCACGCGGTAGGCGGGGTCGGGGCGCGTGGGTGCTCTTTTGGTGGCGCTTGCCGGCCTGGCGTTGCTCGATTCGTTGAACGTGCTCAATGTGGGCGTGGTATCCGCGGTCATCTTCGACAGCCGGTTGAGCCGGCGATCACCGATTCCGGGCGCGCTGAGCTACGTCGCGGGCGTGTTCGCCGTGACGACCACCTTCGGGCTTTGCACCGTGCTGGGTCTCAGCTTCTTGACCCATGTCGTCGGGTTTCACGTGACACCGGCCATCCGTTTCTGGGGCGAGCTGGTGCTCGGCCTGGTGCTGACCTGCCTGGCCTACTTTCCGTTGACCGCCCAATCAGCGGCTCCCGGTTGGGCATTGGCGGCGATGCGCGAGCGTCCCTGGCTGCTTGGTTTCCTCGGGCTGGCGGTCGGTAGTGGCCAGGCGCCCACGGCGATTCCCTATCTCACCGGCTTGGCCATGCTCGCCGCCCTGCATCCGCGGCCGCCGCTGTGGCCATTGGTCATCGTCGTCTATTGGGCGATCGCGCTTTCCCCGCCGCTACTGATCCTTGCCCTCTCGATGAGGAAGACCATGCGAGCCAAGCGCATTCAGCGTCGGCTGGTCCGCGCCCTCACCCGCTACGGCCCGATATCCGTGCGGCTGCTTTTCCTGGTCTTCGGAATCGGGCTGATGGCCGATGCGCTGGTCAATCACAGCGCGCTGTGGTGAGGCACAACCCTTTCTCACGTCTTGCCCAGCGAACCGGATTACCTTGGCGGATATGACCGATCGCCACGAACGCGCGCTGTCCTTCGGCTCGATTGCGGAGGACTACGACGGTTTCCGCCCGAGGCCTCCGCAAGACGCGGTGGATTGGCTGCTGCCGACCCGGTGCGAGGTGGCAGTCGACCTGGGTGCGGGCACCGGGCTGTTCACCCGGGCGCTGCTCGGCAGGGCGACCGAGGTGATCGCCGTGGAACCCGACGCGCGCATGCGTGCGGTGCTCACCGGGCGGTCGCCCGAGGTGCGGGCCGTCGAGGGCACGGGTGAGTCGATCCCGCTCGAGGACGCGGCCGTCGACGCGGTGTTCGTCTCCTCCGCCTGGCACTGGATGGACCCTGAGCGCGCCGTCCCCGAGATCGGCCGGGTGCTGCGCGACAACGGGCGGTTCGGCCTGATTTGGACCAGTCGAGACCGTGAGGTGGATTGGGTCCGCGAACTGGACCTGCTTCCGGGCGAAGACACGCCCGATGCGGAATCCCCCGACCGCTTCCGCCGGCGCCACGAGAACGTCGTGCTTCCCGACCCGCAGATATTCCACAACGTTTCCCGCGAGACGTTCACGTTTGTGCGGGCCATGACCATCGACGATGTCGTCGCGATGGTCGGCACGTACAGCAGGGTGATCATCGCGTCCCCGGACGAGCGCGCCGCGCGCCTGGCCAATGCCCGCGCCGCGTTGACCGAGCGCTTCTCCGGTGCGGAAGCGATCGACGTCCCGATGAAGTCCCGGTGCTGGCGCGCAGACCGGATGCCCCGCGGCGGCCGGTAGGCGTTAGCCGCTCAGGACTGCGGACCCTCCGATGGCGGCCAGACCGAACCCGGCGAGGCCTCGCCGGGCGAATCGTGTTCCCCACGGGCCAAAGGCACCCACCGCTCGCTGGGCGCGGGCTGCTTGGACGACGGGAAGTCCCGCAGCTTGCCCGACGGCTTGGCATCCCATTTGGCGAACGTCAGCGGCGTCTGCAGCCAGGCGTGCAGCAGGCAGTACGCCGCCTGCAGCGAATCCAGATGGGTGCGCTCCCAGCCGTGGCTGCCGTCGAGCCCAAACCCGACAAGCGCTGCGCGTGTTCCCGCGCCCGCCTCGATCGCCGCGGCGGCGTCGGAGCGGTAGAACCGGAACACATCTCGCGCGCACGGGACGCCCTGCTCCTCGGCGAGCTTGCACAGCTTCCGGGTCAGGTGATAGTCGAACGGCCCGTGCAGATCGGCCATCGGGATGGTCACGCCGTCCTCGATGGAGTGCTGGCCCGGTGCGCACACCGCGTTGTCCACCGAGACCAACTCCGCGACGTCGGCGGGCAATCCGTGGCTGGCGCCGTGGCCAACCTCCTCGGTGATGGTGATCATGACCATGGTGCGGTGCGGCAGCACGATTTTCTGCTCGGCGAAGTTCTTGGCGAGCGCGAGCGCGATTGCGACGCCGGCCTTTCCATCAAGGTGCCGGGAGACGATGTAGCCGTCGGCGGTGAGTTCCGGGCTGGCGATGAACGCGACGAAGTCGCCGACCTGTAGGCCGAGGCGGATCAGGTCCTCCCGCGAGGACACCTTGCGGTCGACGCGGACCTCGACGTGTTCCCAGTCGGTGGGCTGCAGGTCGATCTCGTCGCCGAATGCGTGCCCGCTCGCCTTAAGCGGCAGGACGGTGCCCGTGATGAATTCGTCGGGGTCGTCGGAGAAGATGCGCACGCGGGCGCCGGCGGCGAACCGCGCCGAGAAGGTGCCGACCGGAATCACCTCGAGGCGGCCGTTGTCCTTGAGCCGGCGCACCATGCAACCGATCGTGTCGGCGTGCACCACGATCGCGCGGTCGATGGCCGCCGACTCTCCGGGGAGTTCGGCGGTCAGCGCCCCGCGCCGAGTCAGCTCGAACGGCACGCCGAAGCCATCAAAGATGTCGCCGATGAGCTGCATCACCGCGTCCGTCCGCCCCGCCGGACTCGGCGTTTGGAGCAGCGCGAGCAGCGTGTCGACCATCCATGTGCGGTCGGCTTCGGACATGGCCGCGCTTGTGCGCACGGTCCCTCCTCTCGAATCACCAGGGACCGGACCAACCTACCGCGTGGCCACCGTTGATCCACCCGCCCGGGCCAAATGCCCGCGTGCTCAGGGATTCACGTTGGGGCAGACCTGTTTGATCCAACCGGTGATCTGGTCCCTGTTGGCGTTCAGGTCGGGATCGTCGGGCCGCGCACCGCCGGTGGTGACGAAGTGCTCGATCGCGGCCTTCACGTTGTCGGGCGGGCCGTACTTCTCCAGCGTGTCGGCGTACTTGCGTGCCTTCTCGGGGTTATTGGCCACCATCAAGTTGTCTTTGGCGAACGAAATGTCCAGGCAGGTGGACTGATCCAACGGACCGCCTTGCGCGGCGGACGGCGACGGCGTCGTCGTCGACGGCGGCGGTGGGGACTGCGAACTCGAGGTCGGCGACGGGCTGGACGATGAATCCGAGGACGATGCGCCGTTCGAGCAACCCGCCGTGACGATCGCGATGGCGACGATCCCTGCACTCGTGATTCGGTCTAGCCTCATCGGAAGCTCCTCTGCTTCTTCAGGTGGTGTTTGCTGCATGCACCTTATCGGCAACTTGCCTCGCGCCGCCCTGCGAACAGTCCGAATCCGCATCGAGCGGCGTGCGGCGGCTCTGTTCGCGGTCGCGTACCGCCCGCTTTTGTTGCCCTGGGAAACCCTTGATCTGCGAATGTTTCACGATTGCCGGGCATCGCACGGGTGTCGTGGGCCACTCGGCGAGTCGCCGGCTTCCCCCAACCGCGCGGCTCACCCGACGGTTGCTGCAAAACTTCGCGGTGAACCGCGCGATTTGCTGCCACAGCGGTTATGCTTCCGTCCGGCTTCCGGCAGCGGATGCAATCACGAAGGGTGAGCAACATGCGCCAATTACCAGTCGCCGTCGCCTCCATCGCCGTCCTAGTCGCCGCATGCGGGGGCGGCAAAGAAAGCGGCTCCGGCTCGTCGACGACCTCGACGGCGCCCCCGGTCGCGCAGGCCGCCCTGTCGGGCTTGCTGCTCAGCTCGGCCGACCTCGACGCCGCGCTGGGCGTGACCGGATCGAAGAGCAAGGAAAAGAGCGACAAGCTCAAGGACGACGCCGCCAAGCAGCCGTGGCCCGCGGGCTGGAAATTCCCCGACGACTGCGTCTACGCGTTCGGCCCGGGGCAGGCTCCCGTGTATGCCGGCAGCGGCTATACCGCGGTCAGCGGTGACGACGAGGTCGCTTCCCTGCCCCCCAATTCGAACGAACCGGACCCCGAGGTCGAACAGGTGCTGGTGTTGTTCCCGACCGCGAAGGAGGCCCGCGCCTTCTTCGCCCAGTCGGCCCAGCGCTGGCCCGCCTGCGCCAACCGGCAATTCACCACGCCGGCCGGGCAGGACACCCCCGAGACGGGTTGGCAGGTGGGACCGGTCACCAACTCAAACGGAACGTTGAGCACCACCCTGACCATGACGATGCGCGACAACGGCAACGTGCTGCTCACGATTACCGCCCAGCGGGCGCTGACGGTGCGCAACAACGTTGCGATCGATGTCAGCGCGCTCCGCAAGGACCCGACGGACTCCGCCGTCAAGCTCGCCGGTCAGATCGCCGGCAGAGTCGACAAGCAGTGAGCGATATCGCCTAGGAGGCGGACGCCAATTCCGCGATGAGATCCGCGAGGGCGAGGATCCGTTCCGCGTTGCGGACGTGCAGGCTTTCGATCATGCGACCGTCCACCGTGATGACGCTGGTCCCCGCGGCGCGGGCCTCTTCGTAGGCCGCGACCACCTTGCGGGCGTCGGCGACGTCTTGCTGCGACGGACCGAACAGGTCGTTGGCCGGGCCGATCTGGGATGGATGGATCAAAGTCTTGCCGTCGAAACCCATTTCGCGGCCCTGCCGCGCTTCCGCCTGGAAGCCGTCTTTGTCTGTGATGTCGTTGAAGACCCCGTCCAGGATCACCTTGCCGGCTGCCCTGGCCCCCAGCACCGCCAACGACAACGCGGCCAGCACCGGCGCTCGGCCAGGCACGTGTAAACCGTGCAGGTCGTTCACCAGGTCGTTGGTGCCGACCACCAACGCGGCCAACCGGTCACTGGCCGAGGCGATCTCCTCGGCCCTCAGGAAGGACCTCGGCGTTTCGATCATCACCCACACCCGCAACGACTCCGGCGCACCGAGCCCGTCGAGCGCGGCGGCCAGGGCCCGAACCTGCTCGCCCGACTCGACTTTCGGGACCAACACTCCGTGGGCGGCCGAACCGGCCACCGCCGCCAAGTCCGCGTCGTGCCACTCGGTGTCCAGGCCGTTGATGCGCACCACGACCTCGCGGGGCCGGTAGCCATCCGCCGCGATCGCGTCGCAGACGGCGGCCCTGGCGTCGGCTTTGGCGTCGGGCCCGACCGCATCCTCGAGGTCGAGAATCACCACGTCCGCGGGCAACGACTTTCCCTTCTCCAACGCTCGCGGCTTGTTGCCGGGCAGGTAGAGGGCGGAGCGTCGCGGGCGCAGGGTCGGTGCCAAGTGAATCGCTTCCTGTCGTCTAGCAGAGCGGGCGCGTGGTGCGCGGCATAGGCAGAAAGTACCCTTCGGTCTTGGCGGTGTGGTCGCGCAGGCGATCGGCGGCGAAACAGGAGGGAGCGAGAAAGTGTCATCACTTGGTTCTGCGCGCACCGAGGGCGACAGCTGGGATTTGGCGTCCAGCGTGGGGGCGACCGCGACCATGGTCGCCGCGTCCCGAGCGCTGGCCTCCCGCGGGCCGGACCCGCTGCTCGACGACCGGTTCGCCGAGCCGTTGGTTCGCGCGGTCGGGCACCCCTTCTTCGTCCGCATGCTGGACGGCCAGATCCCGCTCGACAGCGACGACATGCCCCTGACCCTGCAGCAACGCCGCGAGCAGATCGCCGTGCGCACCAAGTTTTTCGACGACTTCCTCACGTCCGCGACCAGCACCGGGATCCGCCAGGCTGTCATCTTGGCCGCCGGCCTTGACGCCCGGGCCTACCGGTTGGACTGGACCGCGGGCACGGTGGTTTACGAGGTGGATCAGCCCGAGGTCATCGCCTTCAAGGGCGACACACTGGCCCGGATGGGTGCCGAACCGACCGCCGAACGCCGGACCGTGGGCATAGACCTGCGTGGGGATTGGCCAACCGCATTGCGGGACAAGGGCTTTGATACCGCAGCGCCCACGGCGTGGATCGCCGAAGGCCTGTTGCCCTACCTGCCGCCGCAGGCCCAGGACCGGCTGCTGGACAGCATTACCGCGCTCAGCGCGCCGGGCAGCCGGCTGGCCACCGAGAACATCACCGACATGGGCGTGTTCAGCGACGAGCGCGCGCGGGCGATGCGCACGGCGTGGCGCAAGCACGGACTCGACATCGATGTCGCCGAACTGGTGTGGCAGGGGGAACGCCAGCCCGCCGGAGAGCACCTGGCCGCCACCGGGTGGGCCGTCACCCGCTACCCCACCGAGGAGCTATACGCCGATTACGGCTTCGTCGTCCCCGACAACGAGATTCTTCGGCAGTTCCGGCACGCCATCACCTACGTCAGCGCCAAACTCGGCTGAGCGCGCCCTCAGCCGTCGTTGGGTTTGGCCTCGCGCCACTCCCGCTCGAACGGCAACCGCCACGCGTTGGGGGCGATCAACTGATGAATGGCGTTGGGTCCCCAGGTGCCCGGCTGATACAGCTTCGCCGGCGGCGGGTCGTCGAGCAGGTCCTGCGAACGCTCCCATAGCGATTCGATGCCCTCCGCGGTGTTGAACAGGGTGTGATCGCCGCGCATCGCATCGAGGATGAGCCGCTCGTACGCCTCCAGCACGTCCACCACGGTGTCGATCTCCTGCGAGGAGAACTGCATGGACAGCTTGTCCAGCTTCATGCCCGGTCCGGGCCGCTTGCCGTAGAAGGACAACGAGACTTTCGAGTTGTCGGCGAGGTCGAAGGTGAGGTGGTCGGGCCCCTGGGTGCCCACCCCCGAGCCGGGCGGAAACATCGTCCGCGGGGCCTCTTTGAAGGCGATCGAGATGATGCGGATGCCCTCGGCCATCTTCTTGCCGGTGCGAAGGTAGATGGGCACGCCCGCCCACCGCCAGTTGTCGATGCCGACCTTGAGAGCGATGAACGTCTCGGTGTCGGAATCCTTCGCCACGCCCTTCTCGTCGCGGTAGCCGATGTACTGCCCGCGCACCACGTTCGAGGGCTTCACCGGCAGCATCGACCGGAACACCTTGTTCTTTTCTTCACTGATCGCGAAGGGCTCGAGCGCCGTCGGTGGCTCCATGACGACGAACGCCATCACCTGGAACAGGTGGGTCACCACCATGTCCTTGTAGGCGCCCGTTTCCTCGTAGAAGTTCGCCCGCTCATCCAGGCCCAGCGCCTCGGGGATGTCGATCTGAATGTGGTCGATGAAGTTGCGGTTCCAGATCGGCTCGAACAGGCCGTTGGCGAAGCGGAACGCCAGGATGTTCTGCGCGGCCTCCTTGCCCAGGAAGTGGTCGATGCGGAAAATCTGGGATTCCTCGAAGGTTTCGTGCACGAAGTCGTTGAGCGCCACCGCGCTGGCCAGGTCGGTTCCGAACGGCTTCTCCATCACCACGCGCGAGCGCTCGACGAGCTTGGCGTCCCGCAGCATGGTGATGACTTCGCGCGCGGCCTTCGGCGGCACCGACAGGTAATGCAACCGCCTGACGTTGGGACCCAGGTTGGCTTCGGCTTCGGAAACCGCCTCGGCCAGCGCCTCCGGTCCCTCGCCCTGCGGAACGTAGGTGATGATCTTGGCGAAGTTGGCCCACTGCTCGGACGTGAGCTTGTGGCTGCCGAACGAATCGATCGCGTCCTTGGCGATCTCGCGGAAGTCGTCGTCACTCAGGTCTTCCAGCGACGTCGCGACGATCTGGATGTCGGGCGCGAGTTCGGACTGGTCCAGGTACGCCAGCCCGGGGAGCAACTTGCGTTTCGCCAGATCTCCCGTCGCGCCGAACAGGACGATGACATGGGGGTCCAGCGGGTCGGTGTCGTGGCGGCGCCGCCGTTGATCCGGCGCCGGGTAAGAGATGGTCTGCGGTTTCTTGTCTGCCACTCTTGCGATACTTCCACCGACGCGGCGCAATGTCGCGTCCGTCACGTCTAGCTCGGACAACGTGGCCCTTTGCCGCCACCAACCAACGATTTCGGTTACCGCGCGGCTGACGGGGTACTGGGTACCGACGGGGCGGTACCCAACCAGAGTCGATGGAAAGCGATATGACGAATCCCGACAAAGACCTACGCGGGCACTCTCAGGAGCTGGAGGACATCGTCGACCAGCTCGAGGAAAAGGTCGCCGACGACCGGGAGGCCGAAGGGGTGGCCGGCAAGCCCAGCGACCGGGAACGCACCCCCACCCGCGGCACCGGCGACGAACCGCCCGACTAGGAGTTAAGCGCCGAACCACGCGGTGAGGGCGCTGCGAAGGCCGGAGTCGCCGGATTCTTCCACCCAGGCCACATGTCCGTCCGGCCGGATCAACACGGCATCGGGGGCCGCGACCGCACCAACAGCCGGAAGTTCCCAACCACCGGCACATTTCGCGTCGATCAGCGCGAGCCGCTGTGCCCAGGGCGTGATGTCGAATCGACCCGGTTCGCCGAGGTTGAGCAGCACCGGGCGGGCCTGGTGCAGGAGCATGTAGACGCGCCGCGGGCCGTCGGCGGTCACCAGGTCGAGGTCGGGCATGCGGCGTCCGAGCAGCGGGTGCCCGTCGCCCAGGTCGTAGCGGATGTCCAGACCCGACATCATCGCGGCGAACCGCTTGCGCGGTTCCTCCATGGCCAGCAGGTCGGACACGGTGTCGCGCAGGGCCTTGGTGCGGTCGTCCGGGCGGAGCAGCGCCATCTGCGCGACGGCGTTGCGCAGCACGCGCGCGGCGACCGGGTGGCGCTCGGTGTGATAGGTGTCGAGCAGGCCGTCGGGCGAGAGCCCGTTGACCACCTGACCCAGCTTCCATCCCAGGTTGACCGCGTCCTGCACACCCGTGTTCAGACCCTGCCCGCCCACCGGGTGATGGACATGGGCGGCGTCACCGGCCAGCAGGATGCGCCCATCGCGGTAGGCCGCGGCCTGCCGCGCCGTGTCGGTGAACCTGGAAAGCCAAGCGGGACTGTGAATCCCGTAGTCGGTTCCGTAGACGGCGACAAGCGCTGCACGCAGCTCGCGCAGCGTGGGTTCGCTGCTGGGACCGAGGCTGCGCTCGGTGACCATGACGCGCACAGCCCCGCCGTCCTCGGGGGCGGCCAGGGAATGCACGCCGAGCGCGTCGTGGTGGATTCCCCACCTCGGGGAAACGTCTGCCCCTAAATCCATTTCGACCTCGGCGAGCAGGTAGCTGGTGGTGGGCTCCCATCCGGGGAAATCGATGCCGGCGGCTTTGCGGACCACGCTGCGCCCGCCGTCGCAGCCGACGAGGTATCCCGCACGCAGCGAGCGGCCATCGGACAACGCGACGTCCACGCCCGCGCCGGATTGGGCGACGCCCGTCACCTCATGCCCGCGATAGAACCGCACCCCGAGCTCGCTCACCCAGTCGGCGAGTATGCGCTCGATCTCGTTCTGCCACAACGCCAGACCGTAGGGGTGCCGGGTGGGAAAGTCGCTGATGTCCAGACGGATCTGCGAGAACCCGGCGACCTGTGCCACCTGGCCCCGGGCGAGAAACCGGTCGGCGATCCCGCGCTGATCCAGGACCTCGATGGTGCGCGCGTGCAGACCCCCCGCGCGGGCGCCGACCAGGCCTTGGTCGACGCGCCGTTCGACGACGGCCACGTCGGCGCCCGCCAACGCCAGTTCACCGGCCAGCATCAGCCCCGTCGGGCCCCCTCCTGCAACCAGCACCGCATGGTCGACGTTCCTGCTTGACAACTCTTCAACCCCCAGACAAGTGCGAAAATCGGCTTCGGCCAGCGATTGTGCGGCATCACCCCGCCCTTGCGGCAAGCCCCCCGGTGCGCTATAGGTTGAGAGTGGGAGGGCAATAATTCGCTTAGCGGTCCCGCAGCGCGTCGATGGTGCGGTAGATCCGCTGTTCGCTCACCGGCCGTGGGGTGCCCAATTGCTGGGCCCACAGGCTCACCCGCAATTCCTCGATCTGCCAGGCGATGTCGCGGATGTCGTTCGCCGCCGGTGGCGGCGTGGCCGCCAGTTCGTCGTAGGCCCGCCGCACCGCGTGCACCCGCTGCATTCGGTCGCGGTCGGCCGCTATCGCGTGCGGAAGCCGGTCAAGGCGCTGCCGGATGGCGGTCAGGTAGCGGGTGAGGTCGGCCAGGCGCGGGCGCCCGGTGACGGTGACGAACCCCGGCGGCAAAAGCCGCTCCAGCTGGGCGCGGATGTCGGCGATCGCGTCGGCCTGCGCGGGCGGCGGCTGTCCCGGTAGCAGCAGGTGCACCTGCTGCGCCGTGGCCAGCACCCGCTGCACGCGGCCCACGATGTCGACGGTCGTCGACACCAACGCCTTGCCGACCCGGTCGCACAACGCCCTGAACTCGTCGCGGGTCCACACGGGTCCGGTCATCAACGCGTCGGTCGCGGCGTCGGCGCAGTCTTCGAGCAGCGCGGTCAGGGAGCCGTCGGGGTTGGCGCCGAGCGCCAGCCGCGAACGTGGGCTCAGTTGTCGCTCAATCGATTTGACCGGTGACGCCACGCTCAGCCGCACCAATCGGCGAATGCCGGGCCCCGACAGGGCGTCCCGCTCTTCCGACGTCGCAAACACCCGAAGGTCGACCGCGCCGCCCGCGTCGACGAGACCGGGAAAGCCGCGCACCGCGCGTCCGTCGACCGTCCGCTCGACGGTGCGCGGCAGCGCGTCCAGCTCGTCGGGCCAGGCACGCAGGCCCGTCCGCTCCAGTTCGGCGGCGACCGCCTGCGCGACGGCCCGGCGAGCCGGGCCGGCCAGCCGTTGCTGGAGCGCCGCCAGGTCCTTGCCGCGCGCGACCTCGGTGCCGTCGCCGGATTCGACCGCGAAGGTCACCCGCAGATGCGCCGGCAGCTTCTCCAGGTCGAAGGCGTCGACGGGCACCAATATGCCGCTGCGACGGCGCAATTCGCGCTGCAGCGCCGGCAGCAGCGGCTCACCCGCCGGATCGATCCCACCCAGCACGGCGCGGGCGGCGTCGGGGGCGGGAACGAAGTTGCGGCGCAAGTCCTTTGGCAGTGAGCGGATGAGGGCGGTCACCAGCTCCTCGCGCAGCGCCGGCACCTGCCAGGCGAACTCGTCGCCACCCAGCCGCGCGAGCACGTCGATCGGCACATGCACCGTGACACCGTCGTCGGCGGCGCCCGGCTCGAACCGGTAGGTCAGGGGCAGGGTGACATCGCCGGAATGCCAGGCCGTCGGCCGCTCGGCGTCGGCTGTGTCGCAGGTGCGCAACAGGTCGTCGCGGGTGAACGTCAGCAGTTGCGGGGTCTTGTGCCGCTGCTTGCGCCACCACGCGTCGAAGTGCCGCGCGGAGACGACATCCCCGGGGATGCGCGCGTTGTAGAACGCGTACACCTCGTCGTCGCCGACGAGCAGGTCGCGGCGGCGGGCCCGCTCCTGAAGTTCCTCGAGCTCTGCCCGCAGCCGCGCGTTGTCGCGGAAGAAGTGATGGCGGGTCTGCCAGTCTCCCTCCACCAGCGCGTGCCGGATGAACAGTTCGCGCGCCACCGCCGGCTCCACCCCGGCGTATCCGACGCGGCGGCGCGCCACCAGTGGCAGCCCGTACAGCGTCACCCGCTCGTAGGCCATCACCTCGCCGCGCTTGGCGTCCCAATGCGGTTCGCTGTGGGTGCGCTGCACCAGGTCGCCCGCGACCCGTTCGACAACCTCCGGCTGGATGCGCGCGGCGGTGCGCCCGAACAGGCGGCTGGTTTCGACCAGCTCGGCCACAACCACCCACCGCGGCGGCCGCTTGGTCAGCACCGAGCCCGGCGCCAGCACGAAGCGGGAGTTACGGGCGCCCAGATACTCGCGGCCGTCCTCGCGGCGCATGCCCACATGCGACAGCAACCCGGCCAGCAGCGCCGCGTGCACGCGGGCCGGATCGGCCGGTTCGTCGGACTCGATCTCGCCCAGGTCGCGCGCGATGCTGCGCAGCTGCCCGACCAGGTCCTGCCACTCGCGGATGCGCAGATAGTGCAGGAACTCCTCCCGGCACATCCGCCGAAAGCCGTTGCCCGACAGCCTGTTGCGTTGCTCCCGCAGGTAGCGCCAGAGGTTGAGATACGACAGGAAGTCGGAGTTCTCGTCGGCGAATCGGGCGTGCTTCTGACGAGCGGCCTCCTCGCGGTCGGCCGGCCGTTCCCGCGGGTCGTGGATGGTCAGCGCCGCGGCCAGCACCAGGACCTCCCGCACGCAGCCCTCGGTTTCGGCTGCCAGGATCATCCGGCCCAGCCGGGGGTCGACCGGCAGCCGCGCCAGGCGGCGGCCGAGCTCGGTGATCGCCCCGTGGCTATCGAACGCCCCCAGCTCCTGCAGCAACTGCACCCCGTCGCGGATGCTGCGCCGGTCCGGCGGGTCGAGGAATGGGAAGTTCTCCACCTCGCCCAGCCGCAGCGCCGCCATCTGCAACAGCACGGCGGCGAGGTTGGTCCGCAGGATCTCGGGCTCGGTGTAGCGCGGGCGGGCCGCGAAATCCTGCTCTGAGTACAGGCGAATGCACACACCGGCGGCGACCCGGCCGCAGCGGCCCGCGCGTTGCGCGGCGGACGCCTGCGAGATCGGTTCGATCGGCAACCGCTGCACCTTCAAACGGCGGCTGTAACGCGAGATGCGGGCGTTGCCGGGGTCGACGACGTAGCGAATGCCGGGCACCGTCAGCGACGTCTCGGCGACGTTCGTCGCCAGCACCACCCGGCGCCCGGTGTGCGGTGCGAACACCTTCTGCTGGTCGGCGGTCGGCAGCCGGGCGTACAGCGGAAGCACCTCGGTGTAGCCTGGGCCGGCCGTCAAGAAATTCAAAGCCTCTGCGGTGTCCCGGATTTCGCGTTCCCCGGAGAGGAACACCAGCACGTCCCCGGGCGGCTCGGCCTCGAGTTCTGCGATCGCGTCGACGATCGCCTCCACCTCGTCGCGGGTTTCGGTGCGGACGATCTCGTGGTCGGGGTCGTCGGGGTCCTCCTCGGCACCACTCACGACGGGAAGTTCCAACGGCCGGTAGCGGATCTGCACCGGGTACGTCCGCCCGGACACCTCGATGATCGGCGCGCCGCCGAAGTGGTCCGAGAACCGTTGCGGCTCGATGGTTGCCGAGGTGATGATCACCTTCAGCTCGGGGCGCCGCGGCAGCAGTTCGCGCAGGTAGCCCAGCAAGAAGTCGATGTTCAGGCTTCGCTCGTGCGCCTCGTCGAGGATCAGCGTGTCGTAGCGCAGCAGGCGGCGGTCGCGCTGAATCTCGGCGAGCAGGATGCCGTCGGTCATCAGCTTGATCAGCGTGCGGTCGCTGACCTGATCGGTGAAACGGACACTGTAGCCGACGGCTTCGCCGAGGGGGCCACCCAATTCGTCGGCGATGCGCTGCGCGACCGTGCGTGCGGCCAGCCGCCGGGGCTGGGTGTGCCCGATGGTTCCGCGGACGCCCCGGCCGGCGTCGAGACAGATCTTGGGCAGTTGTGTGGTTTTCCCCGAACCGGTTTCGCCGGCGACGACGACGACCTGGTTGGCCCGCACGGCGTCGGCGATCTCCTGGCGCCGCTCGCTCACCGGCAGGTCGGGGTAGGCGATGGCCGGCACGGCGGCGTGCCGCGCGGCGACGAGCGCTTCGGCCCTCGCGATCTGCTCCGCGAGCTGGCGCAGTTGGTCGGGTTTCGCGCCGCGGAGGTTTTTCAGGCGCCTGCCGAGGCGGGACGCGTCGCGGATGGTCAGACCGTCAAGGCGGCTGCGCAGATCCGCGACGGACAGTTCGGGCACTTTGGCCAGGATAGGCGTGCCGTCGACGACGTCCGCCGCCCTAGGGTGAACCCATGAGCCTCGTCACCTATGAGCTGGACGACCACGTCGCCACCATCACCCTCAACCGCCCCGAGGCTCGCAACGCCATCAACGGCGCCCTGCGCCACGATCTGAACGCGGCCTGGGATCGTTTCCGCGACGACCTGGACGCTTGGGTCGGGATCCTGACGGCCAACGGCAGCGTCTTCTGCGCCGGCGGTGACCTCAAGGACGGCGAGGGCTCGGTCGGCACCTTCGGCGGCACGTTCTGGGAGAAGCCGACGATCAACTCCTTCGAATCCGGGATGGAGCTGTTCAAGCCGACCATCGCCGCCGTGCACGGGCCCTGCATCGGCTATGGGGTGACCGGGGTACTGTTCTGCGATTTCGTCATCGCCAGCACCGAGGCCACGTTCTGCTTTCCCGAGGTCGCGATCGGGGTGCCGACCATCGTCGGGGCCATCCGGCTTCCGCAGCGGGTGGGCTGGGCGAACGCCATGGAGCTGCTCCTGACCGGCAAGCCGATGAGCGCCGAGCGGGCAAAGGAGGTCGGTCTGGTGTGGCGGCTGGTGAAACCCGATCAGCTGCAGGCCGAGGCCAAGGCGTGGGCCCGCACGCTCACCGAGGCGGCCCCCTTGGCCCAACGGGCCACCAAGGAGGTGGCGTGGCGAACCGCGGACATGGGCTGGATCGAGTCGGTCCGCTTCGGCGAGACCATGCGCAAGGTGGCCGGCGCGACCGAGGACGTCGGCGAGGGGCTACGGGCCTGGGCCGAAAAGCGAAAGCCGCAGTGGCGCGGCCGCTAGTTGCGCGGTGGCCTTGACCGGTCGGGCGGGTGAGCGATTGCGGGCCGAGCTGGCGCGGGTCCTTGACGGCGGCGGGCGCGGGGCCGACCACGCCGCGCGCGCCCTCGGGGACGGGCCGGTCGGGCAGCGGCTGGAATCGGCGATCCGTGCGCTGGCCGGGCATCGCGGCCGGCGCAGCAGCATCTGCCCGTCGGACGCCGCCCGGGCCGTGGGCGGCGACGACTGGCGCGCGTTGATGGCCGACGCCCGGCAGGTCGCCCGGGACCTGGCCAAAGCGGGCGACGTCCAGATCACGCAGCGCGGCGCCGTCGTCGACCCCGACGCTGAGTGGGCCGGACCCATCCGCATCCGAACCACCTCGGATTGACCTGTGCGGCAAGCCGACTCGGCCGTGCCCGCACGGGTACCTGCCCGCCGGGACGGGCGTGGCCGGTGATGTGACAGGATTTCGGCATGAGTTCACGCAGACTTGCTCGCATTATGGGTGTTTCGGTGGCGACGACGTGGGCGGCCTTGAGCAGCCCGCTCTGGGGGCCGTCGGCCCCGCCCACCGCCGGCGCCGATGCCTGCGCCGACGTGTCGGTGGTCTTCGCCCGCGGCACCCACCAGGAGCCCGGGCTGGGCAACATCGGCCAGGCCTTCGTGGACTCGCTCACCTCGCAACTCGGCGGGAAGTCCGTCGACGTCTATGCGGTCAACTACCCGGCCAACGACGACTACCACAACAGCGCGAACGCCGGGTCGAACGACGCGAGCACTCACATCCAAGACACCGTCGCCAGCTGCCCGAACTCGAGGATCGTGCTCGGCGGATACTCCCAGGGCTCGACGGTGATCGACTTGGCGACCAACGCGATGCCGCCGTCGGTCGCCGATCACGTCGCCGCCGTCGCCCTCTTCGGCGAGCCCAGCAGCGGGTTTTCGTCCATGTTGTGGGGCGGTCAACCGCTACCGACCATCAGCCCGGCCTATGGGTCCAAGGTGATCAGCCTGTGCGCCCCGGACGATCCGATCTGCTCCCCGGGCGGCAACATCATGGCGCACGTCTCCTACATCGACGCGGGAATGACCGCCCAGGCGGCGACGTTCGCGGCCAATAAGGTCAACCAGGCCGCGGCGCCGCGCGCCTGACGCGTCAGTCGTCCTGCCGCTGTTGCTTCTCGGCGGCCGCCAGTTGGGCGACCCGGTCCGCTTCGGAGCGCCTCTCGGCGGCGTCGCCCAGCTTGTCCTCGGCCTCGTCGATTTCCGCGGCCGCGGCCTTGGCGGCGTCCTTCTCGGCGGCCTTGGTCCGGGTCTCCACCTGGCGCTTGGCTGATTCGACCGTCTGCTTTTGCCGGTCAGCCGCCTCGTCGGCGCGCCGCTTCGCCGCGGCGCTCTGCTGGTTGGCCGCCTGCGCCGCTTCGCGTTTGCGTTGCTCGGCGGTGGTGCGCGCCTCTTTGATCTCCTGTTGCGTCGCCGCCTGAGCCTCCTGGCGGTCCTCGATCGCCTGGTCGCGGGCGCCCCGCAGCTTCGCGTCGGCCTGCTCGCGGCGGGCCGCGGCCTTCGCGTCCAGCTGGGCGGCGCGGCCCAGCGCGTCGCTGCGCTGGACGAGCGCGGTCCCCCGCTCGACGAGCTGCGGGTCGTCGAGCGCATTGCCGACGGTGGTGTCCAGCAGGCCAAGCGAGCGCTCGAAGATCAGGCGCGCGGACGCCTCGCTGGGGATCCGGGTGACCACCCGGTCCTCGATGACCTGCAACGGGAAACGGGCCAGTTGGTAGTGAAACCGCAGAACGGCCAACGGGACTTCGGATATCTTCATCAACTTCTCCTGTCTGTGGGCCGCCGTCAGGGCAGGTCGGCGTCGTTGGTCACGTTCTGGGCCTTGCGTCGAAGACGGTCGGCCTCCGACTCCTCGTTCCGGGCGACCTGCACGGAGCTCTGGTGCTCGGCGGCGGCGTCGACGATGTCCTCGGACGCGTCGCGGATTTCGGCCCGCTCCTCGGCCTTCGCCCGCTGCATCTCGTGCTGCGCGTCCAGCTCGGCCCGGGTCTTCTCGGCGGTCGCGCGCTGCCGCGCGGCCTGCTCGGCGGCGCGCTCGGAAGCCGCCGCTTGGGCTTCGATCGATTCCTCGGCCGTGACGGCTTGCGCGTTGGCGGCGACCCGCTGCCGGGCGCCTTCCGCCTTGGCCTGGGCCGCATCGTCTTGCGCGCGTTCGGCCTGGGCCTCGGCGACGGCCTCCATGGCGTTGGCTTCCTTGCGCTCGTGCGCCTGGGTCTGTTCGAGTTGCCCCTCGGCGGTCAGTGATTCGTTGCCGGTGACGGCCCCGAAGAACTCTTTGGCTTTGCCCTTGACCGAATCGATCAGGCCCCGTCGCGCTTCGTCGGCTTTGTTGTGCTCGCTCATCGAAAGTCTCCTTGCGGCGTTAGCCAAGAATTGCGTTCGTTCGTTGGTGTCACGGTCAGTGGTTCCACCGATGCGGCCGATCAAACACGCGTGTGATCTGCGTCACCCGCTTCTGGTGCGCCGCGATGAGGCCGTCGGTTGGTGAATTATCAACAGCTGCAAGGGAAGTCACCAATCGCAACCGAGACGGCATCACGGCCGACGGCGTGTGGGGCGTGCGGAGCCCGATCGGCTACCGTCGACGGTATGTCCAAAGTCTCCGGTAACGACCCGATCGACGACGTCGCCCCGGGCGACATCATCAGCGTGAACCGCGGCTCTGGTGACCGGCCCTACAAGGTGGTGTTCAAAGACGCCACCGACGGCGGCTACCGCATCACGTTCGAAGGTGACGGCGGGGAGACCTTCCAGCTCGACCTGGCCGCGGGCACCACGGTCACGAGGGCGCTCGCGTCGAAGTGGGAATCTGCGCAAAGCCCCACCCCGCAGGCCGAAGCGTAGGCGCCCGTCCCCGCACCGCCCTGCCGATTGGCGACGCGATCGCCGGTGCGCGATTTGCGGCGGTCCGTTTGGGCGCGTGCTGGGCGGGAATGCAGCCGCAACGGACCGAGTGGCGATGCGGCTCGGTGGAAAGCGCCGCTGCCGCCCGGAAGCCCACGAAAGGACCGGTGCCGACGATGACCGCGCAACCCCCCAATCCGGACCCCCTACGAACGCCCGGGCTCGAGCCGGGTGGTGGCACCGCGCCGGGGACCACTCCCCCCGCGGCGGCGCAGACCTCGGGCGTGGCAGGGCATCAACCACCCGCGACCCGGCGATTCACCCCCAGCTCAATGCTCACGGTGATCGCCGTGTGCGTCTTCGCCGTGGTGTTCCTCGCGGTGGCGGTGCTACTCGTCATGAAAATGGTTGGGGCGCACTAACATGGCCGGATTCTCTTCGACCGTGAACGCCGACGATATCCGGCGGTTGTTGGACTGCCCGGACGAGCAGGCCGCGCTGGTCGCGATCGAGGGCCGCATCGACGTCGCTTCGCCGGCGCAGTTGGAAAGCCCGGATTACCGCGGCGCCCTGCAGATCGCCACGCGCCAGGAGGTGCTGGAGCGCACCGGCGGTGCGCAGCTCTCGGAACGCGAACTGGCCGAGCAGGCCGAGGAACTCGACACGGCATTCCGCAATCTGGGCGCCTGACCTACCCCCCGGGTGCGCGAATCCTCGCGAACCCTGTAGCGGGCGACCGCGGCGAAGTAATCTGCCCGCTAAGGGGCTAATCGCCGGGCGGAAGGTCGGGAACATGCGGCTGGTCGTGGATCTCAACAAGTGCCAGGGCTATGCACAATGTGTCCCGCTGGCGCCCCACGTGCTGCAACTCGTCGGCGAAGAAGCGCTGGCCTACGATCCCAATCCTGACGACTCCCAGCGACAGCGGGTGTTGCGCGCCGCGGCTTCCTGCCCCGTCCAGGCGATCATCCTCGAAGTGGACCCACCGACCGACCGGCACGCCCCATGACCACGCGGTCGTTGGTCAGCCAGCTGGTCGACACCTTCAGAGCCCAGGGCCGAATCGTCATCGTCGGCGCGTCCCTGGCCGGTTTGCGCGCGGCGGAAGCGCTGCGCGAGAAAGGGTTTCAGGGACCGCTTACCATCATTGGCGACGAGCCCCATGAACCCTACGACCGGCCACCACTGTCCAAGCAGGTCTTGAAGGGCTGGGTGCCCGCCGACCACACCAAACTCCCCCGCCTGCGACCCGTGAACGCGCAATGGCGGCTGGGTATCGCGGCGGTGGGCCTGGACCGGCCCAACCGCCAGGTGCTGCTCGCCAACGGCGAGAAGGTGGACTACGACCGGCTGCTGATCGCCACGGGCACCAGGGCGCGCCCCTGGTTCAACCCCGAAGAGGCGGCTCTGGCGGGGCTGTTCAGCGTGCGCACGTGCGACGACGCGGCCAAGCTGGCCGCGGCGCTCAAGGCACGGCCCCGCCGGGTGCTCATCGTCGGTTCGGGGTTCGTGGGATCGGAGATCGCCTCGGTGTGCCGCGATCTCGACCTTCCGGTGACCGTCGCCGAGCGGGGCAAGGCGCCGCTGACCGGTGCGCTGGGCGGGGTGATCGGTGACATCGCCGCGCAAATGCAGATCGAGGCCGGGGTCGATCTGCGCACCGGCGTGGCGGTCGATCGGCTCGAAGGCGACGCCGGCGGCAAGGTCCGCGCGGCCCACCTGTCGGACGGCACCGTGCTCGAGGTCGACGTCGTGGTGGCCTCGCTGGGCTCGATCCGCAACGTGGAGTGGCTCGAGGGTGCCCGGCTGGCGAGCGGGTTTTGGGGAGTGGCCTGTGACGCCGGCTGCCGCGCGTTCGACATCAACGGCGTGGTGACCGACAACATCTTCGTCGCCGGCGATGTGGCGCGCGCCCCGCACGTCCTCTACGAATACCAGTTCATGTCGCAAGAACATTGGGACAATGCGGTTTTCGGCGCCGAGGTGGCGGCCAACAACATGATCAGTGTGGAGACGGGACGACGGCCGCACCTGCCGCTCCCCTCGTTCTGGTCAGGACAATTCGGCGTCAACATCAAGAGCGTCGGCGTGTGCTCGTTCGGCGACGAGATCGTCTTCACCCAGGGCTCGGTCGAGCAGCGCCGCTTCGCGGCCGCCTACGGACACCGGGGCCGCATCGTCGGGGCGGTCACGTTCAATCACGGAAAATGGCTGCCGTACTACGCTTCCCTGATCGAGCGGTCCGCACCGTTCCCGCCGCCCCCGCCCGGCTACGACCGGCCCCTCCTCTTCGAGCCGATGCCGGCCCGATTCCCCGACCCGCGCGAACGCACCGACATTCCCGACGTCGTGCTCACCGGACACGACCCGACCTCGCGTGGCGCCGAATTCCGACCCCGGATCCGCTGACGGCAGGAGACGACATGAACGCCGCGACCGCCTGGGCCGAAGCGATGAAGTTCGAGAACCGGCCGAACCCCTACCCGTTCTTCGAGGAGCTGCGCAAAACACCGGTGGCCAAGGTCGCCGACAAGACCTACGTCGTCACCGGCTACCCGGAGTTACTCGCGCTGGCCCACGACCCGCGAATCAGCTCCGACATTCGCCGCAGCCCTTCGGATTTCGGTGTCGATAAGCCCGAACCCGAGCCCGGCAGCGGACACCTGCAGGCCTACGGCCGGGAGCCGAGCATCATCGTCTCCGACCCGCCCGAGCACGACCGGGCGCGGCGCCAGGTGATGCGCCACTTCGGGCCGCCGCACTCCCCCGACGTGATCCCCGGCATGGAACCGCTGGTGGTCCGGCTGGCCAACGACCTGCTCGACGAGATCAGGGCGCGCGGCACCGGCCGTCTGGACGTGGTGGCGGAGTTCGCCTATCCGATACCCGTCTCCGTGATCTGCAAGATCCTCGGCGTGCCCGTCGAAGACGAATCGAGGTTTCACGCCTGGATCTTCGACTTCATGATGGGCCTGGATCTGGGGCCCGAGGGCGCCACCGAGGAGGGGCGGGCCCTGGCGGAGAAGGGCCGCGCCGGAACCGTCGCCCTGCTGGCCTACCTGGGTGAGCTGGTGCAGACATACGCGGCAACCCCCGGCGAGGGCCTGCTGTCCAGGCTGCTGCACGACGACGGCCCCGACGGCCCGATGTCGGTGAAGGAGGCGACGTCCAACGCCATGCTGCTTCTCGTCGCCGGACACGATTCCACGGTCAACACCATCAGCAATTGCGTGATGACGCTGCTGCGCAACCCCGGCAGCTGGGATTTGGTCAGGCAGCGTCCGGAGCTGATTCCGCGCGTCATCGAAGAGGTGCAGCGGCTGCAGTCGGCGGTTCAGTTCTTCCCCAGCCGCAGCGCCACCGCGGACATCGAGATCGCCGGGACGCTGATCCCCGCGGGCTCGGCCGTGTATCTGATCTACGCCGCCGCCAACCGGGATCCGCGTCGCTTCGACAATCCCGACCGCTTCGACCCGCTGCGCCCGGATAACGAGCATTTCGGTTGGGGCAGCGGCATTCACACCTGCATGGGCGGCCCGCTGGCGCGGCTGGAGGTCAACCTGGCGCTGGAGATCTTCGTCCGCCGCCTCGAATCTCCCAGGCTGGTGATCGACCCGCCGCCCTACCGGCACAATCAGGTGTTCCGCGGGCCCCGCCAGCTCTGGGTGGACTTCGCGGCGATCACCGAGTGAATCCCCCTACCCGCCGATGGTGACGCGGTCGCCGACGCGGATGATCCCCTCCGCCGCCACCGCGAGATACGCACCCGCGCACGGCTGGGGGCCGTGACCGCCTGTGTCCCAACGGTTTTCAGCTGCCGGTGTGCGCAGGGCATGCGGGGCGCGTGGCAGCGATCCGTGTTCGAGCGTCGGTACGACACAGCGGGATGTGGCCGTGAGGACGCGCAGTCGTGCGTCGCCGACGGCGATGTCGCGGCCGACCCAGTCGTTTTCGGCGTACGGCGGGTAGCCGGGCGGCGTCTCGATCACCAAGTTGGGTCGATACCGAAGCGCCTCCACACCGATGTGTTCGAGCGTGGCCGTCGTAATCGCATGCAGCGGCGCCTCATCGGTGAACGCGTCACCCGGCGTCGCCTGGGCGATCTGAAGGATGCGGCCACCGACGTCGGCATCCAGGCCCAGCTCCAGCAACTTCTCCGGATCGGGGCGCACCAACGAGGCGCCCTGCGGGCGCTGGGCGATCAGTCGGACCGGCCGCCCCAACAGCTGCGAGAGCAGAGCGTCGACGCCGGGGTCGTCGGCCGCCACGCTGGATCCGTCGGGCAGTTCGATGCTCACCCGGCCGGCGTCTGCGTTGGCGGTGCACTTCAACAAACCACGCCACAGCCGGGCATTCTTGGCGCTGGCCACATGGCCGGTGTCGGCGTCGAGCAGCGCCAGCCGCCGGTCGCCCTGGGCGCCGTGCTCGTCGACGAACAGGTGCGACACGGCTTCGCCGAGCATCGATTTCACCGGATAGCGCAACAGGGTTTGGACCCGCAGCTCAGCAGCGGCCTGACCCGAAAACCCCGTCGGCTCCGTCACTGCCCGTCCCCACTCAGCGATCCTGCCCGCACCGTCCGGATCAGACTATGCGGGCAGGACGCCAAACCCACTGGGGGGTCAGAAATCGATCAGCCCGGGCAGTAGGTCGACTCCGCCGCGCTCACCCAGCCGGTCATGTCGGCGAAGCTGAAGCCCTTCGCGCTCATGCCGGAATGCAGGTCGGCGGCGATGGCGTCCGGCGTCTTGCCGGCCATCCGGTCCGCGCAGACCGCGTGCCCCAGCGCGATCATGTCGGAGTCACTCGACGAGGGCCACGTGAATCCGAGGTTGTGCAATTTCGCCAGGTATGCGTCGTCGGTGCTGTCGGCCGACGCAATCGCGGTCGTTGCGGTGAGGGCAGCGCCAACCATGACGGGAATTGTCAGTTTGGCCAGCCAACGCGATGTAAGCATTTTGTGCCCTTCTTTTGTTGTCGGTATCGAGGTGGGGCAAGTATATGAGCGAGGGATGCCGGCCAATATTAAAAATAAGAAAATTGCTGCGGCCCTTCGGTAACCGCGGGGACAACATTTCTGCGGGCTTGGTGCGAGCCGTGGTTGCACCGGCTCAGTCGCCCGGATGGCTGCGCTGCGCCCGGAGTTGCGCAAACGGCGATCGACTGCTATCAGGTTTGCCGGTCGGCCGGCGACACGGCGAGGCCACCCGGGAATTCATTGACCCCGGTAGCAATTGCCCGAGCCATCTGGCGGTATTGGGCGCCGGTTATGGAAAATGCGGCCCATGTCGGCGCGCGCGAGGTCAGTGCGGGAGCAGGCGCTGCTTTTGCTCGAGGAACTCGTCCTCGGTGATGATCCCCGCATCGCGCAGGGAAGCGAGCTCGCGCAACTCGGCGGCGATGCTGGTGATCGGCCCGCCAGCCGGCACCTGAGGTGCCGTCGTGCCGTCCTTCGTCGGCTTTTGCGTTGCCCCCCTGACCCTTTCGGCGCGGCCCGCGCCGCCCGTGCCGGCCATGGCGCGCCCGGCCATGCCCGCCGCGGCCATCTCACCGAACAGGCTGCCGGAGGTGCCGGACGAGGCCGGCGCGGCGCCCACGCTGGTGGCGGGCAGCGCCAGGGCGGCCGGCCGTATCTCCGGGGCGGCCGCGGTCCAGGCCGGCGGGACCGACAGACCGCCGACGGTGTTCGCCTGGGCCAGACCCGCCGTCGCGGCCGACCCGCCCGCCAGGTTGGTGATCACCGGGAAGGGCGTCGGGGGAACCGGGGCGAAGCCCGGCCAGGACTGCACCCCGGCCCAGCCGCTGACGATGTCATCGGTGTGGAAACCGGTCAAAGCACCGGAAACGTCGTAGGGAAGGGCCACGACGGCGGCGGCGAGGCCCGCCGCGCCGATCTCCGGGTCGACGAAGACCGCGCTGAGGTCCGCCGCCAGGCCCAACAGGTCCCGCCCGCCGAAGCCCGGGAGGAGCGGGCCCGCGAGGTTGTTCAGTGCGTCGGGCGTCGCGGCCAGGGCCTGCTGCGTCGAGGTGACCGCGCTCTGCACCTTTCCGGCCGACGTGGCCGCGGCCTGGTTGAGGGCGGCCGCCTGCCGCACCGAGCCGCCCGAATCGGTGCTCTGCTGTGGCGGGGTGAAGGGCGTCAGCCTGGTCGCCGCCGCCGCGGACGCCGCGTAGCCGTACATGGCCCCGGCGTCCTGGGCCCACATCTCGGAGTACTGCGCCTCGGTGGTCGCGATCGCCGGGGTGTTCTGCCCGAAGATGTTCGTCGCGATCAGGGACATCAGCTGGCTGCGGTTGGCCGCGATGACCGGCGGCGGCACCGTTTCCGCGAACGCCGCCTCGTAGGCGGCGGCGGCCGCTTTGGCCTGGTTGGCGGTCTCTTCGGCCTGTGCGGCGGCCGTTCGGGTCCAGCTCACATAGGGTGCCGCGGCGGCCGCCATCGCCTCCGCCGACGGCCCCATCCAGGGCCCACCGGTCAGGGCCGTGATCTCGGACTGGTAAGACGTCGCCGCGGCATGCAGCGCGACGGCCAGCGCGTCCCAGGCGATGGCCGCGCCGAGCAGCGGTGCCGCCCCCGGCCCGGTGTACATCCGCGCGGAATTGATTTCCGGAGGCAGCGCTGCGAAATCCATGGTCGTCTCCTCCGGACGGTAGGTGGCCACAGTGTTAACGGTTCGTAGCTGGCCGTAGTGGGATTGCCCAACGGACAGCGAACAAATCTAGATCCTTCCCGCAATAAAGATTTCACCATGACTTGAAACCGAGTCCTGCCGCCGGACGGCGCGCGAGGCGACGCAGAGGCGCGAGTGGGGCCGGTGACCAGCGATGCAACGACGGTGAGTGGCGCCGATCACCGATAAGCAACCCCGGGGTTCCCGCGGAGCCCGGCAACGACGCGGCCGGCCTCGCCCCGCATGCGGTATAAGCGGACCGGGCGATCAACGGCCGGTCTGCTTGGATCGGTATCACCACCGCGAGTTAGGTCTTGATGAAGATTGTGCTGGCCGCCTACGGAAGCCGGGGCGACGTCGAGCCGTGCGCGGCTGTCGGCCGCGAGCTGCTCCGCCGGGGTCACGACGTGCGCATGGCGGTCCCCCCCGATCGGCTGCGCTTGGTGGAATCGGCCGGGCTCACCGCGGTCGCCTACGGGCCGGACACGCGTGAACAGATAGCCGCCGCAACGAGTTTCGTTCAACGCGTCCAGGATCCGATCGGTGCGCTACCGCAGATCGCGGAGCGGGTCACCGGCGTGTGGGCGGAGAAGACCACGACGCTGTCGTCGTTGGTGCAGGACGCCGACCTGCTGGTGGCCGGCATGAACGAACAGCGGCTGGCCGCCAACGTCGCGGAGGCCTACGGCCTGCCGTTCGCCGCCCTGCACTTCTTCCCCGCCAAGGCGCTCGAACTGGGCGGGCTCCAGGCGCACGTGACGAACGCCGCCGAAGGCACCCAGCGCCTGACGCTGGGTTTGCCGGCGGCCGGCGGCTCACCGGCCTCGCAGGCGTTGGAGATCCAGGCCTACGAGGAGCTGTGTGTGCCAGAGCTGGCCGCCGATTGGGCGGGGTCCGGGCTTCGGCGGCCGTTCGTCGGATCGCTGACCCTGGAAATGCCGACCGACGTCGACGACGAGGTGTTGTCGTGGATCGCCGAAGGGGCGCCGCCCATCTACTTCGGTTTCGGCAGCACGCCGGTCACGTCGCCCGCCGAGACGGTCGCGGTGATCAGCGGGGCGTGTGAGCAGTTGGGCGCACGGGCGCTAATTTGCAGCGGCTTCAACGACTTTTCCGAGGTGGCGCGGGCGGACCATACGAAGATCGTGGACGCGGTCAACCATGCGGCCATTTTTCCGGCCTGCCGCGCGATCGTGCACCACGGCGGTTCGGGCACCACCGCGGCGGGCATGCGGGCCGGAGCCCCCATGTTGGTGCTCTGGCTCTGGCTCGATCAGCCGATCTGGGCCTCCGCCGTCAGCCGGCTGAAAGTCGGTATCGCCAGGGCGTTTTCGGAATCGACCTACGATTCACTCGTCACCGACCTGCGCTCGGTCCTTGCTCCGGAATGTGCCGTCCGGGCCCGCGAGGTGGCCGCGCAGCTGACCAAACCCGCCGAAAGCGTCGGCAGGGCCGCCGATCTTCTGGAAGACGCGGTGGTGCAAAGCGGTCGGGTCGGGTAGAAGGTTCTGGTGCAAGATCCGCCGCCCAGCCCTTTCGATCCGTCGATGCTGCATGAAGCGATGGTCAGGCGGTTGTATCGCCGTTCGTCGTCCGAGGGTCACATCCGGGTGCCGGCCGTGCCCAGCATGCTCGACGAGTACGTCCTGTTGTGCGGCAACATCTGCGCCACCCTGGGCGTCTGGCACACGCCGGAACAATCCGCCCAGCTCAGGACCGCGCTGGCGGCGGAGCTGGCGAAGGGTTTCAAGGCCTCTCCCCGTTCGGACATCCTCATCTCGTTCAACTCCTCCTTCGGGACGAGCGTGAACATCCGCGTCAAAGCCGAATGGCGGACGGTCGAGGCCGACTACGACGAATGGGTGGCCGTGCGTCCGCCGCCGCTGTTCGGCACCGAGCCCGACGCGCGGGTGCTGGCGTTGGCTGCCGAGGCGGTCGACCCGACGGCCCACCGCGTGTTGGACGTCGGAGCGGGAACCGGACGCAACGCCCTGGCCCTGGCCCGCCGCGGCCACCCGGTGGACGCGGTCGAGATGGCGGCGAAGCTCGCCGACATCATGCGCTCGGAGGCCCAGAGCGAATCGCTGGGCGTGCGCGTGATCCAGAGCGATGTCTTCACCGCGATGGAAAGCGTCCACGACGAATACCAGCTGATGGTGCTCGCCGAAGTGGTGCCCGACTTTCGGACCACCCACGAGTTGCGGGGCGTGTTCGAACTCGCCGCCGACTGCCTGGCCGCCGGGGGCCGCCTGGTGTTCAACGCCTTCCTGCCCCGGGAAGGCTACGTCCCCGACGCGTCCGCGGTGGAACTCGGCCAGCAGTGCAACACGATGATCTACACGCGCGATCAGCTGGCGAGCGCGGTGTCCGGGCTGCCGCTCGAGCTGGTCGCCGACGATTCGGCGTACGAATACGAGAAGGCGCACCTGCCCGAGGGCGCCTGGCCACCCACGGGTTGGTTCGAGGGGTGGGCCAGCGGCCTCGACGTGTTCGACGTGCAACGCGAGCACTCGCCGATCGAGTTGCGCTGGCTCGTCTACCGAAAGGCCGGCTGACCGCCTCAGGCCGTCAGATCGCGGGTGGCCGGCCCCTCCAGCAGGGTGCCGTCCGGCGCGAAACGCGACCCGTGCAGTGGGCACTCCCACGCCTTGTCGGCGTCGTTCCAGTTCACGATCCCGCCGAGATGCGGGCACACCGGCGAGACGCGGTGCTCGGTGCCGTCGACACGGCAGCGCGCCTCCAGCCGCCACGGCGGCCCGCTCACCACGCCGCCCTCGTCCGGGCCGGGGCTCCGCTTGCCGGTGCGCAGCAGCGGGGTGATCCAGCCCTTGGCCAGATCGAAGCCCACTTCGAGGTTGGCTTGCATGGCCGTCGGCAGCCCCGTCAACTCGTGGGGGCTCCAGCTGGCGAACGCTCTGGCCCAGTCCATCCGGCCACCCAGGATGCGGCTCGACAGCGCCAACGCGGCGGCCGCGCCGTTGGTCATCCCCCACTTGTTGAATCCCGTTGCGACGAAGATGGTTTCGGTGTTCGGCAGGATGGGCCCGACGTAGGGCAGCTGATCGATCGGCGTGTAGTCCTGTGCGGACCAGAAATGCGTCTGCTTGGCACCCGGGTAGTGCTTGCGGGTCCATGACGCCAGTTCCTCGAGCGCCTGGGTCGGGCTCTTCTTGCGGCCCACGGTGTGGCCGCCCCCGCCGACGATCAGCAGCTCCCCGTCCGCGACGGGGGCGTAGCGCACCGAACGGGTCGGCGAGTCGCTGGAGATCATCATCGGCCTGGTGATGTCGCCGGGAACCTTGAAGGCCATGCAGTAGGACCGGCTCGGCTTCACGCGTGCGAAATACCCGCCGCGATCCAGGATCGGGATACCGGTGGCGAGCACCAGTTGCCCGGCTTGCAGCTCGACGTCTTGCTGCGCCGCGTCGTTGACGTGCACGCGCACCCGTCCGCCCCGGCTGGACACCCGCCGGACCCGCGTGTGCTCGACCAGTCGGCCGCCCCGGTCGAGCAGTTCCTTGGCCAGCGCGTCCAGGAACAACATCGGATCGAACTGCGCCTGGTCGCCGAGCCGGACCCCGCCGTGGTACGGGAACGGCACGGCGGCCTCGTCGTCCCAGACGGCGGGCAGCCCGACCGCTTGGCACGCCTTGAGTTCCAGGCGTGTGGACGGCACTCCCTTGGCGGATTGGGCATAGGTGTAGGCGTCCTCGCGCTGCACCGGTATGTCATGGGACTCGCAGTAATCGATCACCCAGTCCTGGCCCTCGCGGTTCCCGTCCACATAGGCGCGCGCCAATTCCCGGCCATGCCTGGGCAGGATCTTCGACAGGTGGGTGCTTTGCAGCAGGCTGATCTTCGCGGTGGTGTTGCCGGTGGCGCAGGCACCGACGGTGCGCGCCTCGAGCACCAACACATCCTTGCCCGCGCGGGCCAACAGGACCGCCGTCATCAGCCCGGTGATGCCGGCGCCGACGACGATCACGTCCGCGGAATGGGAGCACTCGTCAAGCTGGCTTGCGGCCCAAGGCTGTTCGGCCCGATTGGCCAACCATAAAGACGTCACGCGTGGGCTAATACCCCTCCCGAACCCGGGGAAACACCGCGGCGGCGCGGTCGCCGCCGTCACGCCCGCTTCAACTGCGCTTTCGCCTCCGCAACCAAATCCGCGGCGGCGCGGCTGGCTTGCTGGGCCTTGTCGTACTTCGCCTCGGCGCGGTCGGCGTCGCGTTCGGCCGTGCGCAGGGCCGCGAGCGCGTCGTCACGGCGCTTGCGGGCGGTGTCGCGCTCGGCCAGGCGCTCCGACAGCTCGGCGTCGGCGTCGGCCTTCTTGCGCTCGGCGGCGGCCACGGCGGCGGTCAGCTTTTCGGGCCGCCGCCGCGCGGTCGCGTCGCGCGCGGACGGCTTGGCGGGTTGCACCCCCGATTTCGCCGCCGGCGCCGTCGCCTTCGCGGTCCGGGCGCTGCCCGCCGACACCGGGGCCGCGCCCCCGAAATCGCCGAAACCCGACCACTGCTCGGGCCGGGCCAGCCGGCCGAGTCGCCGCCGGACATCAGGGTCGGCGATCGCCGCTTGCAGCGTGCTAGTGATGTCGTCGCGCACCGCCGCGGACGGCCGGCTGATGTCGGCCGCCTCGAGCGCTGCCCGCGTGAGCTCCCCGATGAGCCGATGCTGCTCGGCGGACAAGTCCCGAATGCGCGCGCCGTCCATCGCGGCGTGTGCGGCGCGCAGTTCGTCGCCCAGGTCCGCGAGCCGTTGTCGGGTGTCCCCGTGCGCGAGGGCGAGCCGGTTGACGACCCATGCCGCGGTGGTCGGCTTGTTGGCCGCGGAGATCCGCTTGGCGGCGGCGTCGTCCCCGCGGCGCTTGGCCGCGGCGGCCAATCGGGTGCGCTCCCCGGTGAAATCCTTCGGCGCCGCCCAATACAGACTGTCGAGTTCGTCGTCGGCCATGAGGCCATGATCCCCGCGCCGTGGCCCGTCGGTTTAGAAACCGCACGTCCGTGGCACCTGATGGACAACATCGTCCCGCCGGCGGCGAGCGCGCCCCGGCAGCTAACAGAACGCAAGGATCCGTCAGCTCAATGATGCCCACGACCAGCGATCGGCCCGTCCGCCGGATCTTCCGGGACCGCAGCGCCCGCCGGATACTGCTCGCCGTGCTGGCGGTCGTCGTCGTCGCGGCATCGCTTGCCGGCTGCGGTCACCGCAGTGCCTCGTCAAACACCCCGGGGCCCGCGCACGTCACGATCACGCCCGGCCCCGACGCGCGTGACATCGATCCGGTAGCCCACGTCATGGTCAAGGCCGACACGGGGACGTTGACCGAGGTCCGCATGGTCAACGAGAGCGGCAAGCCCGTGCAGGGCGTCATGACCCCGGACAACACCGTATGGAAGCCCACGGTCCCCCTGGGCTACGGCCGCACGTATACTCTGACGGTCACCAGCCGCGGCCCCAACGGTGTTGCGGCGACGCAAGTTTCGTCGTTCTCGACGCTGAAGCCGTCCAACCAGACCAAGGTTTCGTTCACCACCACGGCGGAGGCCGCCCTCAAAGACGGCGGCACCTACGGCGTCGGCACGGTGGTCGTGGCCCACTTCGACGAGCAGATCGCCGACCGGGCCGAGGCCGAGCGGCACCTGGCGGTGACCACCGACCCCAAGGTGCAGGGGTCGTGGTACTGGGTGGACGGCCAAACCGCCCACTGGCGGCCGGAGCACTACTACGCGCCCGGCACCACCGTCACCGCCGAAGCCAAGATCTACGGAATCGCGTTGGGCGACGGCCTATTCGGCCAAGACGACGCCAAGGTGTCGTTCCGGATCGGCGACGCGCACGTCTCGATCGCGGACGACGCGACCCATCAAGTGAGCGTCTTCAACAACGGCGCCCTGGTGCGCACGATGCCGACCTCGATGGGGATGGGCGGCACCGAGAACGTCGGCGGCAAGAGCATCTCGCTGTGGACGCCACCGGGCGTCTACACCGTCCTGGACAAGGGCAACCCGGTGGTGATGGATTCTTCGACGTTCGGGTTGCCCAAAAATTCGCGCCTCGGGTATCGGGAGACGATCAACTGGGCCACCAAGATCAGCACCGACGGCATCTACCTGCACGAGCTGGACGCCACGGTGTGGGCCCAGGGGCATCAGGACACGTCGCACGGCTGCCTGAACCTCAACGCCGACAACGCGAAATGGTTCTACGATTTCTCGGTGCCCGGCGACGTGGTCGAGGTCCGCAACAGCGGCGGCCCGCCGCTGACGCTGGCGCAGAACGGCGACTGGACGCTCAGCTGGGACGACTGGCGCAAGGGCAGCGCCCTGAAGCCGACGTGACGCAGCTCATTCGTCGCCGGAAGTTGTGCCCCACTTCACAGTAAAGTCTTGACTCGTTCCAGATAAGTGCGTCATATTGGTGCGGTGTCATCGACGGCCGATTACGCGGAACGATTGCGGATGGCCGATCTCCGGGTGACCCGTCCCAGGGTCGCGGTGCTGGAGGCGGTGGACGCCCACCCGCATTCCGACACGGAAACCATCTTCTCGGCGGTGCGCGTCGGCCTGCCGGATGTCTCCCGCCAGGCCGTATACGACGTCCTCAACGCGCTGAGCACGGTCGGATTGATCCGCCGCATCCAGCCTTCGGGTTCGGTCGCCCGCTACGAGTCACGCGTCGGCGACAACCACCACCACGTCGTCTGCCGATCCTGCGGAGTGATCGCCGACATCGACTGCGCGGTCGGCGAGGCGCCCTGCCTCACCCCGGCGGACGTAGACAACGTCCTCGACGGCTTCGTCCTGGACGAGGCCGAGGTCATCTACTGGGGCGTGTGCCCCGACTGTTCGACTGCTGGTTCCTAGATCGCAGCCCCATTTATCCACCACCCCGAAAGGAACGCTGTGAGCGAAAGCGAAAACCCCACAATCTCGGCGCCGACACCGAAATCGAATGCGCCCCTGACGAACCGGGACTGGTGGCCCGACCAGGTCGACCCCTCGATGCTGCAGCCGCACAATCCGAAATCGACCCCGTACGGCGCAGACTGGAACTACGCCGAGGAGTTCGCCAAGCTCGACGTCGAGGCGCTCAAGCGAGACGTCATCGACGTGATGACCACCTCGCAGGACTGGTGGCCCGCCGACTACGGCCACTACGGCGGCCTGTTCATCCGGATGAGCTGGCACGCGGCCGGCACCTACCGCATCTTCGACGGCCGGGGTGGCGGCGGCCAGGGCATGCAGCGGTTCGCCCCGCTGAACAGCTGGCCGGACAACGTGAGCCTGGACAAGGCCCGCCGGCTGCTGTGGCCGGTCAAGAAGAAGTACGGCAACAGGATCTCCTGGGCCGACCTGATCATCTTCGCCGGTAACTGCGCGCTGGAGTCCATGGGATTCAAGACGTTTGGCTTCGCCTTCGGCCGCGAGGACGTCTGGGAGCCCGAGGAGATCCTGTGGGGCGAGGAGGACACCTGGCTGGGCACCGACAAGCGCTACTCCGGCGAGCGTGACCTCGCCCAGCCCTACGGGGCGACCACCATGGGGCTGATCTACGTGAACCCCGAGGGCCCCGAGGGCAAGCCGGACCCGATCGCCGCGGCGATCGACATCCGGGAGACGTTCGGCCGCATGGCGATGAACGACGAGGAGACCGCCGCGCTGATTGTCGGTGGGCACAGCTTCGGCAAGACCCACGGCGCCGGCAGCGGTGACCTGGTCGGCCCGGAGCCGGAGGCCGCCCCGATCGAACAGCAGGGGCTGGGCTGGAAGAGCTCGTACGGCACCGGGGTCGGCAAGGACGCCATCACCAGCGGCCTGGAGGTGGTCTGGACGCCCACCCCGACGAAGTGGGACAACACCTTCCTGGAGACGCTGTACGGCTACGAGTGGGAGCTCCAGAAGAGCCCCGGCGATGCGTGGCAGTTCGTCGCCAAGGATGGCGCGGGCGCGGGCACCATTCCCGACCCGTTCGGCGGCCCCGGCCGCGCGCCGACGATGCTGGTCACCGACATCTCGATGCGCGAGTCGCCGATCTATCGCGACATCACGCGGCGGTGGCTGGACCACCCGGAGGAGCTGACCGAGGCGTTCGCCAAGGCCTGGTACAAGCTCCTGCATCGCGACATGGGCCCGATCAGCCGCTACCTCGGACCCTGGGTTGCCGAGCCGCAGCTGTGGCAGGACCCGGTGCCGGCGGTCGACCACGAACTGGTCGACGAGCAGGACATCGCGGCGCTGAAGGGCAAGGTGCTCGAGTCGGGGCTGTCGGTTCCGCAACTGGTGAAGACGGCCTGGTCGGCGGCGGGCAGCTACCGCAACACCGACAAGCGCGGTGGCGCCAACGGGGCGCGGCTGCGCCTGGAGCCGCAGCGCAACTGGGAGTGCAACGAGCCCTCGGAGCTGGACAAGGTGCTGCCGGTGCTGGAGAAGATCCAGCAGGACTTCAACGGCTCGGCATCCGGCGGCAAGAAGATCTCGCTGGCCGACCTGATCGTGCTGGCGGGGTCCGCGGCGGTCGAGAAGGCGGCCAAGGACGCCGGCTACGAGATCTCCGTGCACTTCGCGCCCGGGCGGACCGACGCCTCGCAGGAGAACACCGACGTGGAGTCGTTCGCGGTGCTCGAACCGCGGGCCGACGGCTTCCGCAACTACATCCGGCCGGGCGAGAAGGCGCCGCTGGAACACCTGCTGATGGAGCGGGCGTACCTGCTGGGCGTGACCGCCCCGGAGACGACGGTGCTGATCGGCGGGCTGCGCGCCCTGAACGCCAACCACGGCGGCGCCAAGCACGGCGTCTTCACCGACCGGCCGGGCGCGTTGACCAACGACTTCTTCGTCAACCTGCTCGACATGGGCACGGAGTGGAAGCCGTCGGAAACCGCCGAGAACGTCTACGAGGGCCGCGACCGGGCCTCCGGCGCGATCAAGTGGACCGCGACCGCGAATGACCTTGTGTTCGGGTCGAATTCGGTGCTACGCGGGTTGGCCGAGGTCTACGCCCAGGACGACAACAAGGGCAAGTTCGTCGAGGACTTCGTCGCGGCCTGGGTCAAGGTCATGAACAGCGATCGGTTCGACCTGAAGTAAGACCACGCGGTAGCGCAATCCGGCACCTCCGCGGGCCCTCGGCTCGCGGAGGTGCCGCGCGCTAACGCGGCCGCCATTCGTTTCGCGCGATGAGGACGTCGCGCAGGACGTCCGCGCGATCCGTGATGATGCCGTCGACACCGATATCGCAAAGTGCGTGCATGGTGTTCGGGTCGTCCACGGTCCACGCGTGCACCTGAAGTCCCGCCGCATGCAGGGCCCTGACCAGTCCGGGCGTGATGATCGGTACGCGGCCCAGCCGGGGCGGCAGCTGCAGGCAGTCGCTGTCGCGCAGCATCTGCCAGGCATACGCGCGGGCTACCGGCGTCCTCGCCGCCAGCAGTGCCAGGAACGCGCTCGTGCCGGCCGAACTGGCGACCCGTTTCGACAGCAGACTCAGCGCGCGCCGTCGCCGACGATCGGAAAACGACGTGATCAGCACCCGGTCATGCGCGTTCATCCGTTCGACGACCTCGACGGTGGGCACGATGGCCGACGCCGCTTTGATATCGATGTTGACGCGCATGTCCGGCAGCGCGGAAAGCAGTTCTTCGAGGGTGGGGATCGCCTCCCCCGCACCGAGATTCAGCCGGCGGACGTCGCGCCAGTAACACCGGTCGATGGCGCCCGATTCGCCCGATTCCGATCGGAACGTGCGGTCGTGCAGGATCACCGCGACGCCGTCGCGGGTTGCCCGGACGTCGGTCTCAATGTATCGAAGCCCGAGCTTCGCCGCCTCGTGAAACGCGCCCATGCTGTTCATCGGCAATCGGAAGGCGGTGAAACCCCTGTGCGCCATGGCGATTCGTCCGGCGTCGCGCAGGTACTGCAGTGTCGGTTCGCGCGGTTGCCTGGCTGCACGCACGGCTCACCGAGCCAGATCCCACTGACCGAAGTCGGGCGCCAAAACGTCGTCGATGTCCACGTTGATCCCGCCGAGGACCGGGCTGGGGTTGGCCGGGCTGTTGACGACGGACTGGTAGAGCACCGCCGCGGGCTCGCGGTCACCATGCGACCACGATCTGGTCTGCCACGCCCACCGGTGCCCGGGGGTTGTCGAGCTGCCGATGACGCCGTCGCGGATCGCCCAGCCGCACGCGGCGGCGTGCCCGTAGATGCCGGTGCGGCCGACGCCCAGCACCGAATTGATGCCCCGGAACCATTGGACCGCAACGCTATTCCAGGTGTTGACGTCGATGTCGTCGTCGATGCTGAAGAAGATCGGGGCCGAGGACGGGCCACCGGCCGCGCCGTGCAGCCGCAGGGCGCTCTGCGCATCCGCCACGCCACCGTCATAACCGCGTGTGCAGTCCGAGGGATCGGGCCAGCCGGGCTTGCCGTACTGAAAGTTGCTGACGATTTGCAGGCCCGCCGCGCGCAGCGCGTCCGCGTATTCGCGGGTGATTGGCTTCGCCTCGAAATTCGCGCCCGGCCGCGACAACGACACGTAGTTCACCACACCGCCATAGCCCGCCGATTTGATCTCGTCCGGCGCGATGCGGCGCTCGGCGAAATCGATGAGCCGCATGTCCGCGGCGGACGCCTTGGGCCCCGCCGGGCCAGCGGCCAGCGTTGCGAAGCCGAGGAACGCCGGCGCAGCGGCGAGCCGAAGGACGTCGCGTCGCGACACCGATCGCCGCCCGCCGCATTCGCCTGATGCAGCCGAACCCTGCACCGCGCGATGGTAACAAACAGCTCAGAACCGATGCTCGGCCTTGATGAACTGGGCGGCGCGTTCTCCGATCACCACACACGGGGCCATGGTGTTGCCACTCGTGATCCGCGGCATGACCGATGCGTCGGCGACGCGCAGGTTTCGGGTGCCGTATACCTTTAGGCGTCCGTCGACCACCGACATGGGGTCGCGCCCCATCTTCGCCGTCCCAGACTCGTGCCAATACGTGGTTACGGCATAGCGCAGATATTCGTCGAGCTCGGTGCCCGAGAGGTCGCCCGGCATGACTTCGCGCGCGACGAAGGGCCGCAGTTCGGGCGAATTGCCGATCTCGCGCAGCGTTTCGACGCAGGCGATCGCGGTTTTGAGGTCGTCGCCGTTCGAGAGCGCGTTCGCTTCAATGCGGATCGGGTCGGCCGCGTTCGGGCCCGACAACCGCAGCCGGCCGCGGCTTGTGGGGTGCGTCGGGGAACCGAAGAGGATCCAACTGTTAGCCGGCAGGCCGTATCTCGCGGCGTTCTCCGGCGTCGCCTTCGGGAAGGGCCCCAAGCAGGCGAAGAGGTCGGGGCTCTGGCCGTTGGCCGCCCCCGAGTCCCAGAACATGGTCGCCCCGACCTGGGTGCTGACCTGCTCCCGGTCCGGAAACTCCCACACGCAGTCGAACCCGAAATGATCCTGGAAATTGCGGCCGACCCCGGGCAAGTGCCGGCGGACCGTGATTCCGACACGCCGCAACTCCTCCCCGTCGCCTATGCCCGACTGCATCAGCACCTTGGGGGTGTGGATCGCCCCGAGTGACAACACCACCTCCGCCTCGGCGGCGACGTGACGAATTGCGCCCGCATAGCCGACTTCGACGCCGGCCGCCCGGTCACCCTGCAGGATCACGCGGGTGACCAGGGCGTGCGGCACCACCGTTAAGTTCGGCTGCCCCATCCGCGGGCCGGCGTAGGTGCGGAACACGGATTCGCGCTTGCCGTTGCGGCTGCGCAGGTCGGCGATGGCGGCGCCGCGTGCGTTTTCCATCATGCGGCCGTTCGGACTCTGGTAGGTGGGGATGCCATAAGAGCGCGCCGCGTCGAGTACCGCGGGTGCGAGCGGATGCATCTCGGAAGCCGGCTCGACGAACACCGGCCCGCCCCTGCCCCGATGATCCGGCTCGCCGGTGCCCTGCCAGTCCTCGAGTTGCCGGTACAGCTGCAACACCTGCTCGTATGCCCAGGCCGGCTCGCCGGACTCGGCGGCGAAGTGGTCCCAGTCCCCGCGGTGGCCGCGCGACCAAACCATCAAATTGATGCTCGACCCGCCGCCGAGCACCTTGCCCATCGAAAACGGGATGGAGCGCCCGTGCAGCCGAGGGTCGGGTTCGGCCGCGAAACCCCAGTCGCGGTCACTCCCCAGATTGGACGGCCACTCGCTCGCCTCGTTCACGGCGGGCAGGTCGTCGGAGCCGCCCGCTTCCAGCAGCAGCACATTGACATCGGGGTTTTCCGCCAGCCGGGCGGCGATCACCGATCCCGAGGACCCGGCACCACACACGATGACGTCGTAACGCGATTTCAATACAGCAGCCACGGCTGCCCTCACCTCCAGCTGAGTATGGTTTTGTGTACCCAGTACTACGCGAGGGCGGGCCGAACGGTTCAACTCGCACTCTGGACCGAATGGCATGATCCTTAAGTGCCGGATTTCCGTCAGAACGTTTACCCGGTGTCCGGTGACGTCCGAGCTCGTTGCGCTCGATTAGGCGATCGAACTATAGTCTGGACACATGTCCAGTTTGCTGTCACGGAGCTCGGGAGTCCGTTGACCGCGATGGGTTCGGCGCTGTTCCGCGGTCATTCACCAGCAAAGAAGAGTTGAGTATGCGAATTGCCCTGCTGTCCTACCGTAGTAAGACCCATTGCGGCGGACAGGGCGTCTACGTGCGCCATCTCAGCCATGGATTGGTCGAACTCGGTCACGACGTCGAGGTGTTCTCCGGCCAGCCCTACCCCGACCTGCTCGATCCGCGGGTGCGGCTGACGAAGGTGCCGAGCCTGGATCTCTACCGCGAGCCCGACCCCTTCCGCGTGCCGCGGCCCAGCGAGATCCGCGACTCGATCGACCTGTTGGAACTGCTCACCACGTGGACCGCGGGGTTCCCCGAACCGCGGACGTTCACCATGCGCGCCGCCCGGGCGCTGGCCGGCCGGACGGCCGATTTCGACGTCGTCCATGACAATCAGAGCCTGGGCACCGGACTGCTCACCATCGCCGAAGCGGGACTGCCGGTGGTGGCCACGGTGCACCATCCCATCACCCGCGACCGAGTGCTCGACCTGGCCGCCGCGCGGTGGTGGCGAAAGCCGTTGGTGCAGCGCTGGTATGGATTCCTGGCGATGCAGCAGCAAGTGGCGCGCCAGATCCCGGACCTGCTGACGGTTTCGTCGTCGTCGGCCGCGGACATCGTCAGCGACTTCGGCGTTGCGCGGGAGCAACTACACGTGGTGCCGCTGGGCGTGAACACCGAACTGTTCAAGCCCGGCTCGCTGGCTCGGCAGCCCGGGCGGATCATCGCGATCGCCAGCGCCGATACGCCGCTCAAGGGCGTGCGCACGCTGTTGCAGGCGATTGCCCGGCTGCGCACCAGCAGGGATCTCGAGCTGCGCCTCGTCGCCAAGGTGGAACCCAACGGCCCCACCCACAAACTGATCGCCGAGCTCGGCATCTCCGACATCGTGCACATCACCAGTGGGCTCTCCGACGCCGAGCTCGCCGCGCTGTTCGCGTCGGCAGAGGTCGCGTGCATTCCGTCGCTGTACGAAGGGTTTTCGTTGCCCGCGGTGGAGGCCATGGCCAGCGGCACGCCGATCGTGGCGAGCCGGGTCGGCGCGTTGCCGGAAGTCCTCGGCACCGACGGCGCGTGCGCCGAGCTGGTGCCGCCCGCCGACGTCGATGCGCTGACCCGCGCGCTCGGCGACCTGCTGGATTCGCCGGAGAAGCGGCGGAGCCTGGGCAAGGCGGGGCGAACCCGCGCGGTCAACGTGTTCAGCTGGGAAGCCGTGGCGGCGCAGACCGTCCGGGTGTACGAGCGGGCGATCGCACGCAACGCCGCCAAAGGTGCCGCCCAATGCTGACCGTGGATTTCGACCGGCTGGGGATCGGGCCGGCCACCAAGGTCATCGACGTGGGGTGCGGGGCGGGCCGGCATGCGTTCGAGGCGTACCGACGCGGCGCCGACGTGGTGGCATTCGACCAGGATGCGGCCGAATTGCGTTCGGTGGATGCCATTCTGCGCGCGATGGCGGAGACCGGCGAAGCCCCGGCCGGGGCGTCGGCGAAGGTGGTGCTCGGTGACGCGCTGAAGTTGCCGTACGCCGACGAGACGTTCGACTGCGTGATCGCGTCGGAAATCCTGGAGCACATACCGCACGACGACGCCGCCATCGCCGAACTGATCAGGGTGCTCAAGGTCGGCGGCACCCTGGCGGTCAGCGTGCCGCGGTGGCTTCCGGAGCGATTGTGCTGGCTGCTGTCCGACGAATACCACAGCAACGAGGGCGGCCACGTGCGCATCTACCGGGCCAGCGATTTGCGCGCCAAAATCGTTGGCGGCGGCATGGAAATAACGCATGCCCACCACGCGCACGCCTTGCACTCGCCGTTCTGGTGGCTGAAATGCGCTGTGGGGGTGTCGAACACCGATCACCGCGCGGTGTCGGCGTACCACAAGCTCTTGGTGTGGGACCTGATGCAGCGGCCGAAAATCACCCAGCTGGCCGAGTCGCTGCTCAATCCGTTGGTCGGCAAGAGCGTCGCGATGTACTTCGTCAAACAAACCGAAAGCCAAGCGACTGTGGGATATTCAGTTGCGTCGGGTTAACCCCCCAGCGGTAGCGGGTGTCCTCACCCCCGAGCAATGCCGTCAGACCGCACAATCGATCGCAGCCACCCAGGAACCCTCGGGGGCCATCCCGTGGTCCGAGGATGGCCACACCGATCCGTGGGATCACGTCGAGTGCGCGATGGCGCTGACCGCCGCCGGGCTGCTGGAACCGGCGCGCGCCGCGTTCGACTGGAGCCGCCGCACCCAGCGCCCCGACGGATCGTGGCCCATCCAGCTCCGCGCCGGCGTCATCGAGGACGCCAACAGCGACAGCAACTTCTGCGCCTACATCGCCACCGGCGTCTGGCACCACGTCCTCGTCACCGGCGACCGGTTCTTCGCCGCAATGATGTGGCCGGTGGTGCGCAAGGCGATCGACTTCGTCATCGACTTGCAGGTTGGCTATGGCGAGATCGGTTGGGCGCGAAGCGAAGCCGGCCCGCTGACGGAAGCGCTGCTGACGGGTTGCGCGAGCGTGTATCACAGCATCCGGTGCGCCCTGGCGTTGGCCGGGCTGGTGGACGACCCCCAGCCCGAGTGGGAGCTCGCGCTCGGGCGGCTCGGGCACGCGATAGCCGCGCACCCGGAGGCGTTCACCGAGAAGGACCGCTACTCGATGGACTGGTACTACCCGATCCTCGGCAGCGCCCTGCGCGGGCCGGAGGCGGCCGCGCGAATCAGGCAGCGCTGGGACGACTTCGTGGTCGGCGGGTTGGGCATTCGTTGCGTCGCCGACCGCCCCTGGGTGACCGGCGCCGAGACATGCGAGTTGGTGATGGCGCTGGAGGCCATCGGCCAACGGCCGGCCGCCCACCGGCAGTTCGGCGCGATGCAGCATCTCCGTGAGGAGGACGGCTCCTACTGGACGGGATTGGTGTTCGCGGACGGGAAGCGGTGGCCCGAGGAGCGCACGACGTGGACCGGGGCGGCGATGATTTTGGCCGCCGACGCACTGTCGAACACCACCGCGGGCGCCGGGATCTTTCGCGGCCACGGGTTGCCGCTGGGCCTGCAGACGGACTTCGACTGCGAATGCGTCGCCGCCGGGCCCGGCCGGTGAGTACCGATGCGCTGCGCACGCTTTATCTGTCGTATCTCGATGCGTGTAACTCGCACGACTTCGAACGAATGACGACCTTCTATGCACCGACCATCAAGGTCAACGACGCCCCCATGGAGCCGACTGCCGTCGCGGCGCAGTTCGCGCCGCTCGTGTCGGCCTTTCCCGATTGGCATTGGGAATTACGGCATCTGGCCATCGACGGGAACCTGATCGCGCTGCACTTCTCGGTCACCGGTACCCACCGGGACACCTTTCAGGGCATCCCGGCCACGGGTCGGCGGGTGGCCATCTCCGAGTTCACCATCTATCGGGTGGAAGACGGCAAGTTCGCCGAGGTGTGGGATCTCGCCGACATGGGCGCGGTGCTGAGTCAGATCGGTTGAGGCGAAAACGCGGTGACACCGCGCGGGATGACTCCTATGGGATGGGTTCCCCCGGCGTACCGCTGACCCGTTCGAGCACGCGGAGCGAGCCGGTGGCCGAGACCTCCCGGAACTGGCCGGAATCGATTGCGCGACAGTAGATGTAGTACGGCGGCCGGCCGCCGTCCTTTGGGTCGGGGAAAACATCGTGGATGGCCAGCCCGCCGCCGACCGCCACCCATTTGGCCCATCCGTCGAAGTCCTGGTTGGCGGCGGCCTCGCTGTGGCCGCCGTCGATGAACAGAAACCGCAGCGGCGACCGCCACCCGGAGGCCACGACCGGGGACTTGCCCACGACCGCGACGACGTGGTCGTCGAGCCCCGCGGCGTCGAGGGTGTGGCGAAACGCCGGCAGCGTGTCGAACAGGCCCGTGACCTCGTCGACCAGCGAGGCGTCGTGGTACTCCCAGCCGGCCTGATGTTCCTCGGAGCCGTGGTGGTGGTCGATCGTGTACAGCACGCCGGCGGTCTGTTGGGCCGCCGCGCCGAGCAACAGGGTCGATTTGCCGCAATAGGTGCCGATCTCGACACCGACGCCGCCGTCGAGATACCGCAGCGCGGCGTCGTACAGCGCGCGCCCCTCGTCGGCGGGCAGGAAACCCCGCACCTGCTCGGCCAGCGCGAACAAGCGCTCGGGCGCACTGGCATCGGCGTGACTCATCAGCCGAACCTATCGCCTGCCCCGCCGCAGCCGGCACGGTGGTCGGCCGTGCATCGAGGGGTCTCCATCCGTTGCCCAGCGGCCGGAGCGGGACCGTTTTACCATCGTGCTGTGCGTGCCCTGCCTGTTCGTAGATGTGTCAACGCCGTCCTCGCCGTGGCGGCGCTGACGCTGACCGCCGCGATCCTCCCGCCCGGCACGCCGGGCGCCGCCGGGCCGGCCGCGGCTGCCGGTTGCCCTCCGGTGCAGGTGGTGTTCGCCCGTGGCCGGATGGAATCGCCCGGAGTGGGAACGCTGGGCAACGCGTTCATCAGCGCGCTGCGATCCAAGGTCAACAAGAACATCGGCGTGTATGCCGTGAACTACCCCGCCGACACCGAGGTGGCCCAGGGCGCCAACGACATGAGCCACCACGTTCAGGACATGGTCACCAACTGCCCCGCCACCCGCCTGGTACTGGGTGGTTACTCGCTCGGCGCGGCGGTCACCGACGTCGTGCTCGCCGCGCCCATCGGCGCGTTCGGTTTCGACAGCCCGCTGCCCCCGGGAACCGATCAGCACATCGCGGCCGTCGCGTTGTTCGGCAACGGCAGCCAGTGGGTGGGCCCGATTACGAACTTCAGCCCGATCTACAACGACCGGACCATCGAGCTGTGCCACGGCGCCGATCCCATCTGCAACCCGGCGGACCCCAACACATGGAAAGCGAATTGGCCTCAACACCTGGCCGGCGCGTACATCGACGCGGGCATGGCCAACCAGGCCGCCGATTTCGTCGCCGGCAAGCTCTGAGCGATCCGGCGGTAAGAGTAGTTAAGGTCGGTCGACAGCAATGAGATTCCGAGTTATCGGATCGTTTTCGGTGCCCAATACTTCGTTTGCGGACCCAACTGGCCGGTTATTGCGCGGTTTGCGCGCGGAATTCAGGCCGGGGTGTTGGTGCTCGAGTACAGCTTGAAGTCGCGGACAAGCGGAATGACCTCGCCGCCGACCGCCGCGGCATGCTGGCGGGCCAGGAAGGCCGGATGGCGGCGCATCGCCTCGCTGCGTTCGCGTTCGTGCCGCTGGGCCGCGGTCCACACCGGGTGGGACTGGAGGAAAATAACGTTCGCTCCCGTTGTATTAGCCACGATCGTTAACTCCTCTCACTGCCACCGGCAAAAGCTACGACTAGTGGTTATCGGCTCGTGATCTCAAGGATGCCCGGCCGATCCTGAGACCAAACCATCCAACTAGTTGAGAATTAGCCATGAATTTCGGCTAATGCTCGGCCACCGTCGCGCCGCCGTCCGTGCTGGCCCGCCGGCGATCCGAAACTTTATCGGGGGCCACCGACACATTTCCCGTTTCGGCTTCGCACACGCCGTGCTGCTATGGTCCCTTGCCTATGCCGAAGATGGACCGCCGCCGCATGATGTTGACGACCGGGATCGGCGTGCTGGCAGCCGCGCTGCCTGCGCCGGAAGCCGGGGCGCACCCCTCGGGGCGCGGCACCGCACCCCCGCCCGCCGCGCCCAGCGGCCAAACCGGAACCTACATTTTCCAGGACGAATTCGACGGCCCCGCCGGCTCGGCGCCCGATGCCTCGAAATGGGCGATCGCCAAGGCCCGCGAGACGATCAAAGACCCGACGTATTGGGAGCTGCCCGAGCACATCGGGCAGTACCGGGACGACCGGCGCAACGTCTTCCTCGACGGCAACTCCAACCTGGTGCTGCGCGCCGCCAAGGACGGCCCCACCTACTACAGCGGCAAGGTCCAAAGCCTTTGGCGGGGTGGCGTCGGCCATACCTGGGAAGCCCGCATCAAGCTCAACTGCCTGACGGCGGGCGCCTGGCCGGCCTACTGGCTCGGCAACGACGACCAGGGCGAGATCGACGTCATGGAGTGGTACGGCAACGGCAGCTGGCCCTCGGCCACCACCGTCCACGCCAAGGCCAACGGCGGCGAATGGAAGACCCACAACATCGCGATGGACAGTGGCTGGCACACCTGGCGCACCCAATGGGACGCGGCCGGCATCCGGTTCTGGAAGGACTACACCGACGGGGCCCAGCCGTACTTCGACGTGCCGGCCAGCTCGCTGCCGGATTGGCCGTTCAACGGGCCGGGCTACACGGTCTATCCGGTGTTCAATCTGGCGGTGGCGGGTTCCGGTGGCGGCGACCCGGGGCCGGGCAGCTACCCGGCGGACATGCTCGTCGACTGGATCCGCGTCTGGTAAGCGCGCTCAGTGCGTGAGCAGGGCGGTCGCGCTCCAGGCCCTGCCGCCCGGGTGCCGCGGGTCGGGCTGGGGCAGCCAGGCCAGCGGGCGCATCCATAGCGGCAGGCGGTGAAACCGGTAAGCGGCGAGATACAGCGCCTGCACCTCCACGGTGCGCCAGCCCAGGCCTTCGAAGTAGGCCAAACCGTTCTCCGGCGCGAACTTGAAGGGCGCGTTCTGCATCATGCCGGCCATCTTCTTGTTCATCAGCTTCTTCAGCCCCGGGCCGGCGAAGTCGAGCATCCACCACGCGACCTCGGGCCGCTTGATCGCCGCGGAGAGCGCGGCGACGTCGCTTGCCTCCAGGTACATCAGCAGCCCCTCGGTCAGCACCAGCGCCTTGCTGGCCCCGCGCAGGGCCTCGTCGAGGAAGGCGTCGCGGGCCGCGGGTTCGGCCAGGTCGACGGCCATCCGGGTCAGCCGGCACCGCGGCGTCTCATCGGCGAGCAGTTGCGTCTTCTCGGCGAGCAAGTCCGGCAGATCCGCCTCCACCCAGGTGAATTCGGCCGGAAGGTCGAGCCGATACGGGCGGGTGTCGAGGCCGGCGGCCAAATTGAGCACCCGATCGCAGCCGCCGGCGATAGCGTCGGCGAGCGCGTCGTCGATGAGCTTGGTCCGCGCGACGAGCCACCAGCCGTTGCGCGTCGACCGCGGGACGTTGGCGACGATCTCGCGGCCGTGTTCGCCGGCGAGCCGCTCGGCTAGCGGGTCGCTGAACAGCGCGTCCGGGCGGGCCGATTCGGTCGCCCGGTGCAACGCCGTCCAGCGGGCCGTATCCGAAACATGGGTGATGGTGTGCCTGGGGGTGGACATACCTGCGTTATAGCAGCACCCCGGCCGGCCTATTGGCCGGCCTTGCCCCCGGCGAACCACGCCTCGGTCACCGTGCGGGTCTGCGGCGGTGGGAAGACGGCACCGGGTGCGCCGAGCTGGCCAACCTTGACGGTCCACGCCGGCGCGGAGCGGTCGATGCACGTCCCCGGGCCCTGGCTGGGCAGCCACAGCACCTCGGGGTTGCCGGCGCCGCACCAGTAGATGCCCTCATACCCGTCGGCGCGCAGGCCCCAGGCGCCGCCGTTGCGCAGCCGGCACCGCGTGCCGTCGTCGAGGGTCAGCGCGAAGGGGTCCGGGCTCGCGGTCGGCTGCACCGGCGGGAGCGAACCCCCGTATTTCACCCGATGCAGTTGCCTCTCCCACGGATCGTCGACGCACAGCAGTGATCCGGGCGTCGACGGCCAACACGTGCCGGCCCCGGCCGCACTCGGCGAGCAGGAGTACACGTTGTCGTCCACCGCCGACGGCGACGCCGTGTCGCAGGTGACCGTGACGACGTTGCCCTCCGGCGGCGTCTCCCGGTAGCCGTTGATCGGTTGCCCGTCGGGCCCCACGGCCATGACGGTGATCTGCTGGGTGGGCGGCGGGTCCGCGGTGGCCGACCCGGGCGGCGAGAGCGCCACGATCGTCAGCGCGGCGACGGGGACAGCGACCACTCGCGACATAACGTTCACCGCACAAAACCTTCCGTCCGGCGGGCCCTTTGTTGAAGGGTACGGTGCGCATATGACCGATCGAAACCGTCGTTTCCTGCTTCGCGAACGCCCCACCGGCCGCATCGGCCCCGACACTTTCGAACTGACCGAAGAGGCGATCCCCGAGCTCGGCGACGGCGAGGCGCTGGTGCGCGTCGACTGGATCTCGCTCGACCCGACGAACCGCATGTGGATCAACGACACCCCGACCTACCTGCCCCCGGTTGGGCTCGGCGAGGTCATGCGCGCCGCGGGGATCGGCGAGGTGGTCGCGTCCAAGAGCCCCGCCTACCAGGTCGGACAGCAGGTGCAAGGACTCCTCGGCTGGCAGGAGTACGCGGTGCTCACGGACACCGCGATGGTCAACCCGGTGGAAGTGGCACCTGGCATGTCGCCGAGCGCCTACCTCGGCGCCCTCGGGATGACCGGGCTTACCGCGTGGATCGGGATCCGCGACATCGGCAAGCCCCGGCCCGGCGAGACCGTCGTCGTCTCCGCGGCGGCCGGCGCGGTGGGCTCCGTCGCCGGGCAGCTCGCCAAGGCGGCCGGCGCCCGCGTCGTCGGGATCGCCGGGGGTCCCGAGAAGTGTGCGTTGCTCACCGATCAGCTGGGCTTCGACGCGGCCGTCGACCACCGCGCCGACGATTGGGCCGCGCAGCTGGCCGCGGCGACACCCAACGGCATCGACGTCGACTTCGAGAACGTCGGCGGCGACCTGATGGACGCAATCTTCGCGCGCCTCAACATCGGCGCACGCGTCGCGCTGTGCGGCCTGATCTCCGGCTACAACGCCGAGGACCCACCGCCCGGTCCGCGCGCGTTCGGGAACCTGCTCATCCAGCGCGCCACCGTGCAGGGCTTCATCGTCCTCGACCACTTCGGGCGCGCGCCCGAGGCGATCGGCGAGATCGCCGGCCTGATCGGGGCGGGAAAGCTCAAGCCGCTCGAGACCGTCGTCGAGGGATTCGAGCAGCTGCCGACGGCGATCAACATGCTGTTCGACGGCAAGAACGTCGGCAAGCTGGTGGTCAAGCTCGGCTGAGTTCAGCCGAATTCCAGGAGGGCATAGACCCCGCGGTACGGCTTCGCCGGCGGAAACCGCCAGAACGCGGGGTACAGCGTCCCGAAGAACAGGCCCCGCCCCGCGGGCATCGGTACGTCGTGCACCGCGCGGATTCCGGGCATGGTGCGGGGCAGCCGCGCCAGTTGACGCACCGAAAGGCTGAACGGCATCGGCGGCACGCGGTAGCGCTTGGAGGAACGCAGCCCCTTTCGTGCGACCTTCTTGACCACGGTCGGCGGTAGGTCGAAGAACATCTGGCCGCCGGGAAAGCTCCTGGCGCACTGGGCAATGAGCCCCAGCGCCTCGTCGGGCCGCAGGTACATCAACAGGCCCTCGGCGGTGATGAACACGCCGTTGCGCGCATCGACCGCATCGATCCAGCTGTAGTCGAGGGCGGATTGGGCGAGATAGGTGATTCGCGGCGAATGCGGCAGCAGCCGCCGCCGTAGGTCCACGACCGCGGGCAAATCCACCGAGACCCATTTGAATTGTGGGTCGGGCAGTGCGCGGTCCAAGCGCCAGAAGGACGTCTGGAAGCCCTCGGCAAGCGCGACGACGGTCGCCCGGGGGTGGGTGGTGAGGTAGTCGGTGGCGCACCGGTCGACGGCGAGCGAGCGCAGCGCCATCTCCTGGCCGCGGCGGCCGAACTTCTCGAAGTCGAAGTCGATGGAGTCGACGAGCTTGACGGCCATCGGGTCGTCGATGATCGCGTCGGGGAGCGCCGCTTGGTGTGCCCTTCCGTAGAGCGTCAGCAGCGCCGTCTCCGAAATTCCGGTGAGCTGCCGCGCGTCCACCCTCTTGTTGTCGTCAGTCATTACGCGAAACAGTAGCCGCTGGGCAGGTGCGCAAGACCGGGAGCGGCAGCCGGGCTAGCGTGGCGCCGACGCCGGGTCGATGGGAATTGCGACCTCATTGCGGCGCCGCATCGGCAGTGTCCAGGGCGGGTCGTAGAACCAGGCCTCCGCATCTCCGGTGGCCTCGATTCCCCTGTCCTGCAATACCTTCGAGAGCTCCCCGGTTCGGGAGGCGACTGCCTTGGGGCTGCGGTCGCCGCTGAATCGCAACACCGCCACGGTCGCGGACGGCACCGTGACGAGCCGGACCTGAGCGTCGTTGGGCGTGGGCAGAGTCTCCATCGTCCACTTCGCGGGCATGAAAAAGCGGATCATCCAGCCGGCCTCCGGGCCGGCGGACTGGACGACCGGTGCGGTCATCGCGATCTGCTGACCGCCCCGGCTCGGCTGCTGGCTGACGGGCGCGGTCATCGCGATCGATGAATTGTCCCGATTGCCGCCGAATATGTATCCCGCCAGCCGTCGGAACCCGACGTCGCGAGCGCGGTGCTGGTCCGCGTCGACGATTGTCTCGGCGGCAATGCGCGGACCGTAGTGGCGTATCTCGACGTTGTCGGTGATCCGTTGGTGCGTGTACGTCGGCTCCTCGAGCCCGACCCGCACGCCACCCACCGCCAACAGCGATTCGGCCACCTGGGCGGCGATCTTGATCGGGTTCACCATCTGGGCGTTCTCCTTCCAGTGCCGCGAAAGCACCGTCTTCGATGACGGGAACGCGGGGCGGTGCGCCTCGGCGGCATCGACCCACCTTCGCCATGGTGCCGCAAGCGCGGCCTGGCCGACGCCTTCGTCGTCGCGACAACGTTGGGATCGGTAGCCCGCGCCGCGGTTTGTACTTGGCGCAACGACGACGCCAATCCGGCGGCGCCCCACGAAAGGAAGTCAGAAATGAAGATCGTCCCGGCCAGCATCGAAGAGCAGATCAATCGGGTCGACCGGCAGCGCAGCCTCTACATCGGAATCAGCGCGGGCGCGGTCGCGCTGTGGAGCGCATTCCGGCTGATCTGGGCCCTCTACATCGGGATGACGTTCGGCTGGTTCCTGGGGTCGATGGTCTTCCAGCTGGTGCTGTGGGGCGTCATCGGTACCGTCGCGGCCGTCGCTGCCGTCGGCTTCCTGACCCGCTACAGCAAGGGGTCTTGAACGCGGGCGTGCCGGCGGAGAGTCCCGAACCTGGTGCGGTTCGGGACTTTTCGCTTTCGGCCGCGGCGACAAGCCGAAAACACCGCATCGGGTTAGAGCTGAGCCCAGACCGATTTCGTCTTCATGTAGGCCTCGATCCCCTCGCGCCCGAACTCGTGGCCCCAACCGGATTGCTTGTAACCGCCGAACGGCACATCGTGGTCGAACACCAACTGGCAGTTGACCTGGACGCTGCCGGCCTGCAGCCGCTTGACGATGCGGTGGGCACGGCCAAGGTTTTCCGTCCAGGCCGTGGCGGCCAGGCCGTAGGTGGTGTCGTTGGCCAGGGCGACGGCCTCGTCTTCGTCGTCGAAAGGCAGGATGCACACCACGGGCCCGAAGATCTCCTGCTGGTAGAGCCGCATGCCGGGATCGACGTTGGTGAGCACGGTCGGGTGAACGAAGTAGCCCTTGCGATCCAGGCGGTAGCCGCCGGTGACCACTTCGACGCCGTCGCCGCGGCCCTCGTCGATGAAGCCCATGACGCGCGTCAGCTGCTTCTGGCTGATCAGCGGCCCGCTGACGCAGCCCTCCTCGCTGGGAGCGCCCAGCTTGAACGTATTCGCCATCAGCGCAATGCCTTCCACCACCCGGTCGTACACGCCGCGCTGCACGAAAATCCTTGAGCCACAAACGCATCCCTGCCCGGAGTGCACGAAGATGCCCAACGACGCCATCATGATCGCCTTGTCCAAATCGGCGTCGTCGAAGATCAGCACCGGCGACTTGCCGCCGAGTTCGAGCATGACCTTCTTCAGGTTGCCGGCCGAGGCGCGCACGATCTCCTTGCCGACCTCGGTCGACCCGGTGAAGGCGACCTTCTCGACGTCGGGATGGGCGGTGATTGCGGCGCCGGCGGTGTGGCCGTACCCGGTCAGCAGGTTGACCACGCCCTCCGGCACGCCGGCCTGGTGGATCAGCCTGTCCAGCAACAGCGCCGACAACGGGGTTTCCTCGGCGGGTTTGACCAGCATGCTGCAGCCGGCGGCCAGCGCCGGCGCGAGCTTCGCGCTGGCGTTGAAGATCGGGCCGTTCCACGGGAAGATCAGCCCCACCACGCCGAAGGGTTCCTTGAGGGTGTAGGCGTGCATGTTGACGAAGGCGTCCGTCGCGATCCCGTCGGTCTTCACGTCGTAGGCGACGCCGTTGAGTTTGGAACACCAACCGGCGTAATAGCGGAAGAACTCCGAGCAGGTGGACATCTGCAGCTGCGCCTGCATCAACGGCATGCCGGTGTTGAGCGAGTCGAGTCGGGCGAAGTCCTCGGCATGTTCGTCGATCAAATCCGCGATGCGCCACATGATCTTCGCCCGCGCGCGTCCCGGGAGCTGGGACCAGACCCCCGATTCGAAGGAATCCCTGGCCCGCGCGGCGGCGTCGTTGACGGCCGCTTCGCCGCAGTCGGTGAACTCGGTGATCGTCTCCTCGGTGGCGGGGTCGATGACGGTGATGACCTCTCCCGTGCCCGGGCGCTTGCGGATGTCCTCCAATACGGCCTGCAGCTTCATCTCGTCCCTTCGTGTCCCGGACCCACGCGCCCTCGATGCACCGAAAGTGCTGAGCACTTGCTTAGCATTGGCCCCGCGGTGCGGTCAAGCGCCGCGGTCGGGGACGGGATCCGCCGGGGGAACCCGCGAAAGCGGTCCCGTTCCGCACGCCCCTGCCGGGGCATACTCCGGAGGCGTAGCGTCCTCAGCCATGGCCGACGACATCCGCTTCGTCGAGGCGAACGGGCTGAGATTCGCCTACCTCGAACAGGGCTCGGGGCCGCTCGTGCTGATGCTGCACGGGTTCCCCGACACCGCGCACACCTGGGATCACCTGCGCCCGCGCATCGCCGACAAGGGTTACCGCGCCGTCAGCCCCTTCATGCGCGGCTACCACCCGAGCGGGATTCCCGCTCGCGACCCCGACCAGGAAACCTTGGCCCGCGATCCGCTGGCGCTGATCGAAGCACTCGGCGCGAGCGACGCCGTCGTCATCGGGCACGACTGGGGAGCGTCGGCGGCCTACGGCGCGGCCGCGATCGGCCCCGATCGTGTCCGCAAACTCGTTGTCATCGCCATTCCCCACCCGGCGGCCCTCAGGCCTTCGCTGAAGAAGCTCTGGGGCGCACGCCATTTCGCGGCGTACAAGCTGCCGGGAGCGGCGAATCGCTTCGCGCGCAACGATTTCGCGGCGCTGCCCGCGATCTACCGGCGATGGTCACCGCTGTGGCGGCCGGACCCCCGGGAGTTCGACGCGGTTCGGGCGAGCTTTTCCGATCCGGCGAGCCTGAACGCGGCATTCGGCTACTACCGCAAGCTCTCCCCCATACCCAGCGCGTCGCTGAAGGCGCGCATCACGGTGCCGGTCGTCGCCTTCGCGGGCCTGGACGACCCGATCGTCGAACCAGCGGACTATCGGCACGCCGCCCGGATGTTCGAGAACGAGTACACCGTCGAGGAGGTGCGGGGCGGACACTTCATGCACCGCGAGCACCCGGACGCGTTCGCGGAGCGGCTCCTGGCGCACCTGTAATGCCTAGGCGCCGACCAACTCCGGATGGAAATTGGCCGCCATGCGGCGCAGCCCGTCGCGCCAGTCCACGGTGGTGCCGCCGACGAGCTCGTGCATCCGGCCGCTGTCGGTCGGATTTCCGCGCAGCGCCTGCGCGCTCACCTCGAATACCGGCTCCTTGCCGACCAGTGCGCCCAGGTAGGCGCACCATTCCTGGATGCTGACCGTCTGGTCGCCGCACCAGTTGACGGTCGTCGCCGGGACCGACGCCACCTCGAGCAACTTCGGGATGGTCGCGATGATGTCGTCCTCGTGAATCGGGTTGTAACGCGCGGCCTCGCCCGGCGGGACCGGGATCGGGATGCCCGCCAGCATCATCTCCATGTGGTAGAACGGCCATCCCCCGTTGTCGCCGTAGGGCACGTTGAGCCGGGCGATGGTGGTGGGCACCCCGAGGGCCCGCGCCATCGAGCGGGCGACGACCTCCCCGGCGATCTTGGAGATGGAATACGTGGGGAACAGGCATTTGTGGTTGTCGCCCAGCGCGGCGCGTTCGGTGCGGGGATCGTCGTCGGGCGGGTCGTACACGGCCGCCGAGGAGCAATGCAGAAACGCCTTCGCGGCGCGGCAGTGCGCCATCAGCAGGCCCACCGACTCGGCGTTGGCCGCGAGATCCTTGTCCCAGTTGCCGCTCTTGGCCACCGCGAGGTTGAGGACGTACTCGAAATCGGTTGGCAGATCGGAGAAGTCGCCGGCCGCGAGGTTGACCGTCTGGCAGCGGACGCCGGCCTTCTCCAGGCCCTCCCGCGCGGCGGGGTCGGTGAACCGGGCGATGCCCCACACCTCGTTGTCGGCCGCCAGCGCCCGCGCGATGGGGGTCGCGATTTGACCGGTCGGACCGGTGATCAGGATCTTTGAGCCGCGCATGGGCTGATAGTAGGCGACGACCGGGCGGGCCGGATGAAAGTGTGCGCACCACACCACCGGCCCCCTTAGACTTGATGTCATCGCCCAGCACAGCTGGTCCTTCGACGTACCGGCGCTCAAGGCTCGCACAGGAGCAGTACGCACATGGAATCGATGTCACATGACCCGGCGGCCGGTGCCATCGGGTTGCACGTGGTCGACATCGCGACCCGCGGTCTGGCTTCCGGCGCCGCGGCGTCGGCGCCGGTGACCGCGCTGGTCCCGGCCGGGGCCGACGAAGTCTCGATCATGGCGGCCGCGGCGTTCGCCGTGGAGGGCACCGCCATGCTGGCGTTGAACACCGCCGCCCAGGAGGAGGTCGCGCGCACCGGGGTGGCGCTGACCGACATCGCCCGGATGTACTCCCAAGTCGACGGCGAGGCGGCCGGCGCCCTGGACTCCTCCGGCGCCCGAATCGCCAGCCATACCTTCGTCGGCCCGACGGGCGGTGGGCTGACGGGCGCGAAGCCGCCCATTGCGGCGGGCGGCTCGGTCCCCCGCACGCCGCCGCTGACCAACCTGGTCCAGGGCGGCCCGGTCGCGGCCCCGGCGCCGACGGCGCCGGTTACCGCGCCGACGGCGCCAAGCCCCGGCGCGGCCATGCCCGGTGCGGTCAACGCCGCATCGACATTGCTGGGCGCCGGCGCCGCCCCGTTGAGCTCGCTCGGCTCGCTCGCGCAGGGCGCGTCGGCCGGAGGCGCCTCCGGGCCGGGGCTGGCCTCGTCGCTCACCGAGCGGAACGACGAGGAAAGCGCCGGCAGCCAGCAGCCGGGCCAAAGTCTGGTGTAGCCGCCCGCCGTCAGAGATTCACAGGCCGGGCTGGTCCTCGATGATGCCGAGCCATATCTGCGCGACGTCGATCGCGACTTTCTCGCTGATGAAGGCGTGCTGCGTCCCGGTGTAGATGTCCCGGAAGGCGCGCTCGAGGCGGCTGCCCTCGCGGATCGAGCTGGTGCCCGCGACCAGGTGGGCCCATTCGGCGCAGCCCCGCGCCGTGTCGGTCGCGAAGACGGCCGCCACCCGCATGTCGGCGCGCAGGGCCGGTGTGAGCTCCTCGCCCGATGCCACCGCCGCCTCGGCGGTGGTAAACGCGTCGAGCACCAGCAGGCGAGCGGCCCGCCAGGCCGCGCGGTGGTGGGCCAGCCCTTTCTGGAACGTCGGGCGGCTGGCCAGCGACGCCATGTCACTCATCCGGAACTTCGTCGCGGCCAGCTCCTGGACATCGTCGAGCATGCTCTTGGCGACGCCGAGCGCCCAGGACGCATGGCCGGCGGCGGTGACCGGCATCAGCCCCATCCGGGTGGCCGGCGACGTTCCGCGATAGGGCTGACGCACGAACAGCTCGAACGTGCGGCTCGCCGGCACGAACACCTCCTGGGCGCTGTAGTCGTAGGAGCCGGTCCCCTTGAGCCCCTGCACGAACCAGCCGTCGTCGAAGCTGATCTGGTCGCGGGGAATCACCGCGACCCGCATCTCCGGGAAGCCCTCACTGATCCAGCGCATTTCGCCGTTGTCCATGGGCAGGAACCCCGCCGCGACGTACTGGGAATGACCGATGCCCGAGCCGAAGTTCCACGCCCCGCTCACCAGGTAGCCGCCGTCGACGGCGGAGCCCTGCCCGTTCGGGAAGAATTGGCCGCCCATCGTGACGTGGTTGTCGTGTGCCGTGAACACTTCCGCGAAACCCTCGTCGGGCAGGTACGCCGCCGCGGCGAACGAGGACGGCAGATTGGCGATGCCGACCCAACCGAAAGAGCCGTCCTGCCAAGCCATTTCGATCCATGTCTCGATCATCTCGGTGAACGACGGCTCGACACCGCCGGCCTCGACCGGGTTGAACGCGGACATCAGCCCGCTCGCCCACATTTCGTCGACGATCGCCGGGGTGAGGGTGCGCGCCCGTTCGGACTCGGCGGCCTCGGCGCGCACCAGATCGCGCATTCCGCGGGCCAGCGAGACAACCCGGTCATCGGTGTCGGCTATCAACGTCATTCACCTGTCCCATCGACGGCAGCAGCGGAATCGGATATCGGTGACCGTACCAACCGCTCAGCGTCGAAAAGCACGAAATTCGCGGGTGGGCGTGCGCGCTCGCCTTACCGTAGGGATCGTGCGGTGGATTGTGGACGGCATGAACGTGATCGGAAGCCGCCCCGACGGTTGGTGGAAGGACCGCGGCCGCGCCATGGTCGCGCTGGCCGACCGCCTCGACCGATGGGCCGCCACCCACGGGGACCGCGTGACCGTCGTGTTCGAGCGGCCACCGTCGACCGCCATCCCCGCTGCGGCGATCGAGATCGCCTATGCGCCCAGGGCGGCCGCGAACTCGGCCGACGACGAGATCGTCCGCCGCGTGCGGGCCGATCCCCGTCCGCAGGACATCCGGGTGGTCACCTCGGACAGGGCGCTGAGCGACCGCGTCACCGGCCTGGGCGCGTCGGTCCATCCCGCCGCCGGCTTCCGCGACCTCATCGACCCGAGGGAAGCATGACCACGACCAACCGGGTCTGCGACCTGGCGCGCATCGACATCCCGATCATCGGGGCGCCGATGACCTACATCGCCGGTGCGCGGCTGGCCGCGGCCGTGTCCAACGCGGGCGGGCTGGGCATCATCGAGACGACGTCCGAGCAGGGCCGCGCGGATCTGCGGCGCGTGCGCGACCTCACCGACCGGCCGGTGGGTGCGAACATCGCGCTGATCATGAACCGCGACCCGGCCACCGTGGATCTGCTGGTGGACAACGACATTCGTTTCGTCACCACCTCCGCGGGCGATCCGGGACTGTTCACCGGCCGGCTGCACGATGCCGGCATCACCGTGTTCCACGTGGTGGGCACGCTCGCCGCGGCCCGCAAGGCCGTCGACGCCGGGGTCGACGGCCTCGTCGTCGAGGGCGTCGAGGGCGGCGGCTTCAAGAACCGATTCGGGGCGTCGACCATGGTGGTGTTGCCTCTGGTCGCCGCCCACGTCGACGTGCCGATCGTGGCCGCGGGTGGGATCTGCGACGCGCGGTCGATGGCGGCCGCCTTCGTCCTCGGCGCCGAGGGCGTGCAGATGGGCACGCGCCTGCTGGCCTCGGCGGATTCCCCGGTGCACGGCAACCTCAAGCGGGCGGTCGTGGCGGCCGACGAAACCGCCACCGTGCTGCTGCCCCTCGACGGCAAACGCATGATGCGCGTCATCCGGACGGCAGCCGCCGAGAGACTCGACGCCGCAACGTCTTCCGGCGAGGGCACCGCGGCGCTGCAACGCGTCCAGCGGCTCTACTTCGACGGGGACATGGACGCCAGCGTCGCCAACACCGGTCAGGTGGCCGGACGGATTTCGGATCTCCCCCCGGCCGCCGACATCATCGAGGCGATGTGGGCCGGGTGCCGCGAAGTGCTGACGGCCACCGCGGATCGCCTCGGACCGCCGGGGCCTAGCTCGGCCGGCTCCTGACGTCGAAGACGACCTGCTCGCCCTCGACTTTGGTGATGCGCATGTGCGCGGTGTAGGGCTTGCCCTCCGGACCGGTGAAGTGGCAGTCGAACTCCTGGCCCACTTTGGCTTCGACGCCGGATGGACAGTTCACGTCGGCCGGGTGGAAGCCCGTTTGGCTCGAGACGACGTCGACGACCGATTGCGCCGCGCCCTCGGGCTTGACCGTCGACTTCGCGTGGCATCCCGCGACCTGCAGGGCCAGCACACTCCCCAGCACGCCCGCGGCAACCCGAACCTTGCCGTCATCCATCGCAGGCACTCCTTTGCGGCCGACCACCCTGTGGATGGGTCAGGCTAACACGGGTGCACCGCGACGGGACAGCTCAGCGCGACGGACGCGGGCGGCTCGCAAACAAGCGAGGCGTCAGCCCGCCGCCGCCAGCGCCGCGTCGTAGTTGGGCTCCTGGGCGATCTCCGGGACCAGCTCGGTGTAGGTGACCTTGCCGTCGGCGCCGACCACCACGATGGCCCGGGCGAGCAGACCGGCCATCGGGCCGTCGGTGATGGTGACGCCGTAGTCCTCGCCGAAGCTGCTGCGGAAGGCCGACCCCGTCTTGACGTTGTCGATGCCCTCGGCACCGCAGAACCGGGCGAACGCGAACGGCAGGTCCTTCGACACGCACACCACCGTGGCGCCGCTGGCGGCGGCGCGCTCGTTGAAGGTCCGGACGCTGGTCGCGCACACCGGAGTGTCGACCGAGGGGAAGATGTTGAGCACCAAGGCTTTACCACCGAGCTGGTTACTGTCGACCGGCCCCAGGTCGCCGCCAGTAAGGCTGAAGGCCGGCGCCGGAGACCCGACGCTGGGCAGCTCGCCGACGGTGTTGATCGGGTTTCCACGCAACGTTATCTGTGCCATGCGGACAGTCTGCCAAGCCCGCTGCGGCCGCCCCGGGCCAGGTCCCATGTCCTAATTGGTGGGCTGCATGGCGTAGACGACATGTCGGTCGGTGCCCAACACTTGAGTTCATGGCTCGCAAAGTCGTGATCGCCGGGTTCCCCGGTGTGCAGGCGCTAGACGTGGTGGGACCGCACGACGTCTTCACCGGCGCGGCGCTGCTCACCGGGGGTGGCTACGACGTCGCTGTGGCGTCCGTCGACGGTCGGGCGATCACCACCCCGACCGGTCTGGGCTTCGTCGCGGCGCCGCTGCCGGACCCGGGCGACCCCGCCGCACCGATCGACACCGTCGTACTGCCCGGCGGCGCCGGTATCGACGCCGCCCGATCGGACGCCGAGCTGATCGGCTGGATCAAGGCCGCCGCCGCAACCGCCCGCCGCGTGGTGACGGTCTGCACCGGCGCGTTCCTGGCGGCCGAGGCGGGGCTGCTGGACGGGCAGCGGGTGACCACGCACTGGGCTTTCGCCGGGAAGTTGGCCCGCGAGTTTCCCGGAATCGACGTCGACGTGGACCCGATCTTCGTCCGCAGCTCGGACTCGGTGTGGACGGCCGCGGGCGTCACCGCGGGCATCGACTTGGCGCTCTCGCTGGTCGAGGACGACCACGGCACGGAGGTCGCGCAGACGGTCGCTCGCTGGCTGGTGCTGTATCTGCGCCGCCCCGGCGGGCAGACGCAGTTCGCGGCGCCGGTGTGGATGCCGCGCGCCAAGCGCAACTCGATACGCGCGGTGCAGGAGGCGATCGAGGCGGAGCCGGGCGGCGAGCACAGCATCGACGAGCTGGCGCGCCGCGCCGCGATGAGCCCGCGGCACTTCACCCGCGTCTTCACCGCCGAGGTCGGCGAGGCGCCCGGCCAGTACGTCGAACGGATCCGGACCGAAGCCGCGCGCCGCCAGTTGGAGGAGACCGATGACACCGTCGTCGCGATCGCTACCCGATGCGGCTTCGGCACCGCGGAAACCATGCGGCGCAACTTCGTTCGACGGGTCGGCATCCCGCCCGACCAATACCGCAAGGCGTTCGCCTGAAAAGAAAGGATCACACCATGACCCAGATCGCGATCGTGGCCTATCCGGGATTCACCGCGCTCGACATGATCGGCCCGTACGAGGTCCTGCGCAACCTGCCCGACGCCGAGGTTCGGTTCGTCTGGCACCAGGCGGGGCCGATCACCGCCGACTCCGGCGTGCTGGTGATCGGGGCGACCCATTCGCTGGCCGAAACCCCTTCGCCCGACGTGATTCTCGTGCCGGGCGGCCCGTCCACCCCGGTGCATGCCCGTGATGACGCGCTGCTGGACTGGCTGCGGCAGGCGCATCGCACCGCCCGGTGGACGACGTCGGTGTGCTCCGGGTCGGTGATCCTGGCGGCGGCCGGCCTGCTGGCCGGGCGGCGCGCCACGTCGCACTGGCTGACCATTCCGGCGCTCAAGGCGTTCGGCGCCGTCCCGGTGGGCGACGAGCGAATCGTGCACCAGGACAACGTCGTAACCTGCGCGGGGGTGTCGGCGGGCCTCGACCTCGCGCTGTGGCTGGCCGGCGAGATGGGCGGGGAAGGCCGCGCCAAGGCGATCCAGCTGGCGATCGAATACGACCCCCAGCCGCCGTTTGACTCCGGCCACCTGTCGAAGGCGTCGGCAACCACCAAGGCCGCGGCCACCGCGCTGCTGTCCAGGGACAGCATGAAGCCGGCCAACATGAAGGCCGCCACGATGCTGGCGTGGGAGCAGGCGCTGGCGGCCGTGCGGTCGCGGCGACGCGGACGCCAGCCGGCGTCCGTCTAGTCCCGGGGGCTCAGGCGCCCGGCTGCAGGATCTCGTCGGACTCCAACCGACCGCCGGCCTGCAGCCAGGCGGCCACCACTCCCGGCGCGTCGCGGTTGGGGTTGTAGATGTCCTCCTCGCTGGAGAACAAGCCGTCGCCGGCGTAGACCAGCCGGGTCCAGTTCGGGAACCAGAACGGCTCGCCGTTCGGATCCGTCGGGTGGTCGAGCAGGTTCTTGATCATCACGACGACGGCGTCGTTGTCCTCGTCGTAGGCGGTCCAGTCGGACGGAAATCGCATATGCGGGAACGGCGCCATCACGGCGACGATCCAGTCCCGCACGGCCTCGCGGCCGTGGAACACTCCGTAGTGATGTTCGGTGTAGACGACATCCTCGGTGAACAGATCGGCGAACGGCCGCCAATCGCCCGATGCGCTGCAGCCCTCCACGACCCGCGTGTAGTTCTCGACGGCTTGCTCGATTTCTGCCCTGGTGTATTTGCCCATGGCGGACACACTAGAACGTGTTCCGGTTGACGGAGGCTCGTCGGAAAAGGGATATCGCATGAACGTCTTGGAATTGTTCGATCTGCGCGGCAAGCGGGCGCTGGTAACTGGCGCATCCAGCGGCATCGGCAAGGTGGTGGCGCGGGCCTACCTGCAGGCGGGCGCCGACGTGGCCATTGCGGCGCGGCGCACCGACGACTTGGAACAAGTGGCCCGCGAAATCGCGCCGGACGGCGCGGGCCGGGTGGTGCCGATCGGCTGCGACGTGACCCAGCCCGACCAGGTGACCGCGCTGCTGGACCGGGTGACCGCGGAGCTGGGCGGCGTGGACATCGCGGTCTGCAACGCCGGCATCATCACCGTGAACGGGATGCTGGACATGCCGCTGGAAGAGTTCGAGCGCATCCAAAAGACCAACGTCACAGGCGTTTTCCTGACCGCGCAAGCGGCGGCCAGGGCGATGGTCCGGCAGGGGCAGGGCGGCGCCATCATCACCACCGCCTCGATGTCGGGCCACATCATCAACATCCCGCAGCAAGTGGGCCACTACTGCGCGTCGAAGGCGGCGGTGATCCACCTGACGAGGGCCATGGCCGTGGAGTTCGCGCCGCACAACATCAGGGTCAACAGCGTCAGCCCGGGTTACATCCGCACCGAACTGGTGGAGCCGCTCACCGAATACCACCGCCTGTGGGAGCCGAAGGTACCGCTCGGGCGGATGGGCCGGCCCGAGGAGCTCGCCGGCCTCTACCTCTACCTGGCCAGCGCGGCCTCCAGCTACATGACCGGTTCGGACGTCGTGATCGACGGCGGCTACGCCTGCCCGTAGCGCACGACGCTGGGGCGGCCGAACCGCGTTCGCACGCCGGGCGAGAAAAGCGCCCGCAACCGCTGGCCGGCGGGCCGCACCATGCTGGCGGCCACCAGCTCGTCGTCCAGCTCGACGACGTCGGCCGCGTGCAACGGCCACGTCGCGTGCTCGTTCGGTATCCACCAGGTCCGGCCGGCCTTGCGGGTGTGCGCGCCCCATCGGGCGGTGAGCCACACCTCCAGCGGTGTCGGTTCCACCCGGGCGCCGACGGCGACCTCGATCCGGCTGCGCAGGCCGCGGTGGGGCCAGCGGCGCACGCTGCGGTAGGTGACGCGGTCGCCGTACCGGTTGGTCCGCATCCGCGCCCAGGTGTACGGCACGCCCAGCGCGCCCCGGATCACCGGCACGACGGCCAGCCGGGCCGTTTCCAGCGACCGGAACAACACGCCGTGGCGGCCGGAGTCGTCGACCGAATACAGCCGCACGTTGGTCTCCGGAAAGCTACCGAAGTACGGAAGTCGCAGCGCCGAGCCGACTTTCGTGTGGCCCATCGCAAACGGGATCAGCCCGACATAGGTCATGCCGTCGAACACGTCGGGGCGGGTGCCGGGTGGGTACAGCGGTTCGACGGTGTCGGGCCGCACCGGCCAGTGGATGAAGGTGAGGTCGCGCCAGTACTGGTCGAAGGTCACCGGGCCACGCAGGGGTGGTGGAGTGATCGGAAATCCGGCGAGCCCGTCGCCCGCCGCGCTCAACCCTCCAGCTCCCCGGAGATCCCCCGTTCGATCGCCGCTTGCATCGTTGCCGGCAAGACCACGAGGCCCTCGAGTTCCTGACGCGCCAAGTCATAGGCGTGCCGGCGCTCCTGCGGCGCGGCGGCCGGGTCCGACGCGACCCGCAACAGGCTCTGGGCCCGCGCGATTCGCTGCTGATCGGCGTGGGAGAAGTCGCTGCGGCGCTTGCGCGTCGCCTCGGTCTCGGCGGCGTTGAAGGCGGTCACGTAATCCTCGACGGCGGACAGGTATTGCGCGGCGGCTTCCCTGTCGTCGAGCAGGTCCTCGGCCTTGACCGGGCGCAGCAGGTCGGCCCGGAGCTTGGCCTTGTGGAAGGCGACCGTCAGCGGGTCGCGCATGTCGGTCATGAGCGGAAAGTCGAGGAGCTTGGCGACGTCGAGTTCGTACTCGAGCCAGCGCGCGTCGGTGCGGCGGTGCTCCTCGAGGATCCGGCGCAGCGACCGCCACTGGGCGACGTGGTTGTCGCCGGTGTCCGGTCGGGGTTCCGCGCGGTCGGTCTCCGGCGGTCGCTCCGCCCGTCGCCGGTTGGCGCCGAACGCGCGCACCGCGGCGACGGTCGCGCCCACCAGGGGCAGGACGACGATCAACAGCTCCGCCAGCCGGATGAGCAAACCCACACGGCCAGGATGCCACCAGCGCAGGCCGTCGAGCGTCGGCGCGCGGTCATGTCTGCGGTCGCACCCCGAGCACATCGCGGAACAGCGCCTGCCGCACGGCGAGTTCGCGCGGGTCGCTCCACAGGTGAAACCCGAGCCGGTTCATGACGTAGGCGAACCCGACGCCGGTGTCGGGGTCGGCACAGCCGAACGATCCGCCGAAGCCGGGTGTTCCGAAGGCGGCGCCCGAGGAGCCGAATGCGAAGTGCGGCACGGGCTTACAGAGGCCGAGCGAATACGCCACGTCCACGTTCATCACCTTGTCGCGAACGCCGCGGCTCGGTGAGGGCGCCGGCGCCGCCAGCGCGCCGACCGTCTCGGCGGTGAGGCCGAGCTCCGCTCCCCCGGTGGCCGCGCTGCCGTACATGCGCGCCACCGACCGGGCCGTGCCGATGCCGTTGGCCGACGGGATCTCCACAGCCCGCACGTCGTCGCGGTTGTAGTCGCCGTTGAACGCGTTGACGCCGCGCGGGACGGCGATGGCGCGCGCCGTCAGGCCGACCGGGTTGAGCGAGGCGCCCACGAATCCCGGCGGCATTACGTTGAGGTGCAGTAGCGTTTCCGCGCGCACCCAGTTGTGGACGTGCGCGACCCGCTGCCGGTCCACCGAATCCGGCAGCCCGATGTGCAGGTCGAGCCCCAGCGGCCGGACGATCTCGTCGGCCATGAAGCGGCCCAGCGTGCGGCCGGCCGGGTCGGTCCGCCGGATCAGTTCCGATTCGTACCAGCCGAGCGTGATCGCGTGGTAACCGTGCCGGGCGCCCGGTGGCCACGCCGGCGCTTGGGTCGCCAGGATCGGCGACAGCTTCTCGGGGTCGGCGACGTCGGCCAGCGTCGGCTTCGGTTTGAGCGCGCACAGCCCGGCCTGGTGCCCCAGGAGCTGGCGGACGGTGACCTCACCCTTGCCCGCCTGCGCGAATTCCGGCCAGTAGTCGGCCACCCTGGCGTCGTAGGAGACCAGTCCGCGGGACACGGCGACGGCGACGACCAGGGCGGCGACCCCTTTGGTCGTGGAGAACATGTTGACCATCGTGTCGGGCCGCCACGGTTGCTTGGCCACGCCGTTGCGGTAGCCGCCCCACAGGTCGACGACCTTGACACCGTCGCGGTAGACCGCCAGGGCCGCACCCACTTCCGCGCCGTCGCGGAAATTGGCGCGAAAGGCGTCCGCGACCTTCCCGTACCCGACGTCCACATCGCCGCCGATCAGGTCGGCCGCCACCGCAACCTTGAGCACCATCGTCGCCTCCGAATGGAGACTAAGCCAGGCGCGGCGACGCGCAACGCTTTTCGGGCCGTCCGGGTCAGTGCGCCAGGTCGCCGCTCAGGTACTCGGCGCGGCAGGCCCGGCGCGCCAGCTTGCCGCTGGTGGTGCGGGGAATGGCGCCGGCCGGCAGCAAGCGCACGTCCGCGACCGGCACGCCGTGGCGGCGCAGGACCGCGGCACGGATGGCCTCGATGGCCGGCTCGGGGTCGACGCGGCTGGTGCCCGCCGCCCGCTCGGCGACAATCACCAGTTGCCGACCGGTGTTCCCGGCCGGCACGGCGAAGGCGGTCACATACCCGCGGCGGACAATCCCCGAGGCTTCGGCGACGGTGGCCTCGATGTCCTGTGGGTAGTGGTTGCGGCCGTCGACGCTGACCATGTCGGCGATCCGGCCCGTGACGTACAGCTCGCCGTCCAGATAGGTGCCCAGGTCCCCCGTCCGCAGCCACGCGCCCTCGAGGGTCGAACCCCCGGCGTGGCTGCCCTCGGCCAGGTGGGACCGCAGCCGGGCGCCGAACGCCCGCCGGGTGTCGTCGGGCAGCCCCCAGTAGCCGCGGCCGACGTTGTTGCCCTGCAGCCAGATCTCGCCGACGCGGCCGTCGGGAAGTTCGGCCCCGGTGTCCGGGTCGACGATGACGGCCCATTCGCTGCAGGCCACCTGACCGCAGGACACCTGCGGCACCGCGCCCGGCGCGTCCGCCGCGACCCGCACCGCGCGACCGGCGCCCAGCTCGTCGCGATCGAAGTAGGCGGGGGTCGCCTCGGCCGCGGGCGCGATGGTCGCGACGAACAGCGTCGCCTCGGCGATGCCGTAGGACGGCTTGAACGCCGTCGGCGGTAACCCGTAGGGGGCGAACGCGTCGTTGAAGGTGTTGATCGCCCCGATGCTGACCGGTTCGGAGCCGATGATCAGCACCACGTTGCTCAGGTCGACGTCGTCGCCGGGCGCGGGCAGGCCCCGCTGGGCCGTCCATTCGTAGGCGAAGTTGGGCGCGGCGGTGACGGCCCGGCCCGCCTCGGACGACAGCGCCTTGATCCAGCGTTGCGGCCTGCGGACGAACGCGGCGGGCGACATCAGCGTGGAGTGTCCCCCGTAGACCGCCGGGAAGCCGATCATCGACAGGCCCATGTCGTGGTAGAGCGGCAACCAGCTCACACCGTGGGTGTTGCGGTCGAGCAGGTCGATCGAAAGGATCATCTGCACGAGGTTGGTGCCCACCGCCCGGTGCGTGATCTCAACGCCGACCGGTGGTCGCGTCGAGCCCGACGTGTATTGCAGATGGGAAACGTCGTCGTGGCATAACTCGTTGGGCGCGAACGATTTTCGTGCCGAGTCGGGTATCTCGTCGATGATGATGACCCGCGGCCGTTGCAAATGCGGCAGCGTGCCCAGAAAGTCCTCGACGGCGCCCCGTGCCGCCGCCGTCGTCAAGACCGCCGTCGGTTGCGAATCACGCAGCGCCGTGTTCAGACGTTCCGCGTGGCCGGGCAACTCCGGCGCGAACAGCGGCACCGCGACGGTTCCCGCCTTGATCGCCGCATAGAAACCCATCACGTAGTCGAGGCTCGGCGGCGCCAGGACCGCGACCCGCTCGCCGCGGCCGGCGACGCGTTGGACACCCGCGCCGATGGCCTCCAGCCGGACACCGAACTGGTTCCACGTCACCTCCTGGACACGCCCCTCGTCCCCGCGGCTGTAGTCCAGAAAGCGGTACGCCACCGCGTCGCCGACGTTCGCGATGTTGCGGTCGATGAGCGAGATCAGCGTGACGTCCGGCGGCGGCATGACGTTGCCCTCGGCATCCAGGCAGTCCTCGATGTCAAGCAAGCCGGGGGTCTGCTGTCGGGGGGCGATCTCCATGGACCCACTGTAGGAAACCGGCCCGGCAACCGAAGGTGATCATCGGCACGTTGCGCCCGAAGGCGTTGATCCGGAATCGAATTCGCGGGCTACGCCCAGAGCTTTTGCAACGCGTCGGCGAGGGCCTCCGGGTCTTGCTTGTCGGTGTTGCAGCTGACGGCCACCGAGGTGGACCGGTCCTTGCTGACCCGGAATGCGGTGACGAAGCCGCCCCAATCACCGTCGTGGTCCAGCGTGCCGTCGGCCAGCAGGTAGATTCCCGCCCCGTAGCGGTCACCGCCGCCCTTTTGGGTCGGTACCGCTCCAGCCAGTTGGGCGTTCAGCAGCGCGGGTCCACCGACTCGGCCGGTCCGATAATTGTCCGCCCAGACCACGAGTTGGCTCGGAGTTGTCTGAATTCCGCCGTCGCCGACCTGCTCCCAGCCGGACGCGATCGCCTCGCCGCCCTTCTCGTAGCCGACGGCCTTGCCCCGAATCGGCCCGGTCGGATCGACGACCATGCCCAGGCCCAGGGGCCGGAAGAATTTTTCGGTGAGGACTTGCGACAGCGGTTGCCGCGCTACCCGATGGACGATCTCGCCGAGCAGCAGGTAGTTGGAGTTGGAGTATTCGAATCGCGAGCCCGGGTCGAATTCCAGTGCGGTCACCGCGGCGAGTGCCTGCAGCGCCTGCTCCTCGGTGGTTCGGTCGCCGGCCTGGAACCCCTGCGCCTCCAGCAGCCCGACGTAATCGGGGATCCCGCTGGTCTGGTGCATCAACTGTCCGAGGCTGACCGACCGCGCCCACGCCGGCAACTCCGGCGCGTGCCGCGAGAGTGGATCATCGAGCGCCAGGCTGCCGGCGTCCACCAGCAGCAGGACGGCGCCCGCGGTGAATTGCTTTGACACCGAGGCGATGTCGAACACGGTGTCCGGGGTGATGGCCGCCTCCGTCGACGTGTCCGCAACACCGCGCACACCCGTCCAGACGACCTTTCCCCGAATGCCCACGGCTGCCGAGCATCCCGGCGCGCTTGCGCCGACAGCGTCGTCGAGCACGCGTTGACTTCTGACCTTGGCGGCGGTGCGATCCGTGGTGGGGCTTGCGCCGGTGGCACCGTGGCCGCCGCAGCCGCTGAGCGACAACAGGACGGCAAATAGCGAGATCGGCCGTCGCATGCGCTGATTGTAGGCATTCCCCGCGGTCCAGTCGGCGCTTCGGGTGAACCCCCGCCGGGTGGGTTGGGCGGTGAGCTGTAGCCTACGCGCGAGCGGCATGCAGGGTCGCCGATGAATTTTCCGGGGAGTTGGTCATGTCAGGAAGAACGTTCTCATTCGAGGTCAACCGCACCAGCACGGCGCCCGCCGCGACGCTGTTCCGGCTCGTGACCGACGGCGCCAACTGGTCGAAGTGGGCCAAACCCATCGTGGTTCACTCGAGTTGGGCGCGGCAGGGCGATCCGGCGCCCGGCGGGATCGGGGCGGTTCGCAAGCTGGGCATGTGGCCGGTGCTCGTGCAGGAGGAAACCGTCGAGTACGAACAGGACCGCCGGCACGTGTACAAACTCATCGCGCCGTCGAATCCCGTGAAGGACTACGTCAGTGAGGTGGTCCTTACGCCGAACCCCGCGGGCGGCACCGACCTGCGCTGGACCGGCTCGTTCACCGAGGGAGTGCGCGGGACCGGTCCGCTGATGCGAGCCGCCATGGGCGGTGCGGTGCGGTTCTTCGCCGACCGGTTGGTCAAGACGGCCGAGCGCGAATCGAGCCGGGCAGGCGCATGATGGCCGCACCGCGCGGCCGCCACGGCCGCCGGCAGGGTCTAGGGGTTGTTGGCCTGCTGCTCGGTTAGCTGAGCCTGCTGCATGCTCTGCTCGAACTGCTGCTGGGCCTGTTCGTTCTGTTGTTCGGCCTGCTGCATCGACTGTTGCAGCTGTTGCTGATTGAGTTGCTGCTGCAGCTGGGCCTGGTCGTCGTCGTCATCGGCGGCAAAGCCGTTGCCGCCGAGAAGGTTTGGCGGTGTCTGGGGCGACACCGCCACGTCCGTCGGGCGCATTGATTCGTGCCCCGCGCCGAACAAGGCGAGAGTTCCGACGATGGCGGCGCCCGCGAAAGCGAGTTGCACCATTCGGAGCCGGTGGTCAGCGGTGCTGGTCATCCCTCAGTTGTGCGCCGAGAATCTAGCTAACAGCTGGGAACCGGCTATCGCTCGACTATGAAGCGGTCGCTACTTGGACTCGACCTCGTCCTGATATTTCTTGGTCATGTGCGCGACGGCGTCCAACTGCGATTGCGCCAGGCTGTCCCGGGCCTGCCCCGCACGCGCGGCGGCATCCAGGGTTGGCTGCGCCTGGCCCTGGAAATGCGGCATCACCTCGGCGGCAAACAATTCGGCCGACCGCCGGGTGGCGGCCGGGTTGGCCCACTCGTGGCCCATCTGCAGCATGCAGCCGAACCCGCCGGATTGATCCCACAGCCGCTGCACCTGCTCCCGCGCGCGTTCGGGCGTGCCGATCACACCGGCCCCGTTTTCGTTGATGACGTCGATCATCTCGTCGAGCTGCTCGCCCGGCATCGTCATCTGCGGGAAGGCGGCCACCTTCTGGAAGTACCGGAACCACGGCTCGATGCCGAACTTCACCTCTTCGCGGGCCTGCTTTTCGGTTTCGGCGAGGTGGAACAAACCCACCAGGCTCCAGTTGGAACGGTCGACCCGGGTGCCGAAGGCCGCCGCGCGCTCCTCGACGATGCCCCAGTGGTACGAGAGGGCGTTGAAGCCCTCGACGGTCAGCGTCGCGCCGATGGACAGCAGGCCGATGCCGTGCTTGCCGGCCAGCCGCGCGGTGGTCGGCGACGCGACCGCGGCGACCGACAGCGGGATCCCGCCATCCGAGTAGGGCGCCAGCTGCAACTTGGCGTCGAACAGCTGGTGCGTGGCCGTCTTCGCGCTCACCGTCTCCCCGGCCAGTAGCCGCACGACGATGTCGAGATTCGTTTCCAGCAGCTCGCGCGTGTCCGTGGGGGTGAGCCCGATCATGGCGGAGTCGCTGGGAAGCGAACCCGGCCCCACGCCACCGATGATGCGGCCGTGGGTGAGGTGATCCAGCAGCATCAGCCGGTCGGCCACCCAGAGCGGGTTGTGGTACGAGAGCGAAATGACCCCGGTGCCAAAGCGAATCCGCTTGGCGCGTTCGGCCGCGGCGGCGATGAACACCTCCGGCGAACTGATGATCTCGCTGCCGGCCGAATGGTGCTCGCCCATCCAAACCTCGTCGAAACCGAGGGCGTCGAGGTGCTCGATGAAAGCGAGGTCGCGCTGCAATGCGAGCGTCGGATTGGTGCCGGCCCGGTGGAACGGCGCGATGAAGTATCCAAACCGGAGCTTCGACATCGAGTTTCCCCTTGCATCGGAGTTGGCCAGAACCATAACCCGAATGCGGTGCCCGGCCTAGGCCGTCACGTAAGAACGCTCGATGGGTAAGAGGCTTTCAGCCGGCGGGGCCAGGTGCTCCCGGCCTCGCCGACTTGGGCAGCAAGCCTTGGTTGTTGTGGTGCGCTATCGCGGGATGTCAGTAGCCGCCGCACACGTTGCCGACGCATCCGCCGCCACCGCCCGGGCCGCCGCCGCCACCCCCGACGCCGGGGATGGTGCCGCCCCCTGCCACGGCCCGTCGTCAAGTCCCGCGAGAACCGAAGGGGAGGAGGATGCCGCGGCATCCAACTCGGC